>JBKCXY010000187.1:0-7500 GCA_046315835.1 Pseudobdellovibrionaceae bacterium
GATTAGTGCTTGTTCAAGGTATACCCAATTTGATTTACGCCAAACTCCTCGTTTGGGGTCTTTTGGGACTTTCAATTTCCATTGCCAAACGCAAAGCCTCACACATGCTGCTCGCGATCAGCAGCTTCATTCTTCTTGGCTTTGCTGGAACTTATCTTGCGGTTTACAAACCATTCTGATGTCTTGGCCAGAGCCCACACTCTGGCTAGCCCTTTAGCGCATGGAATATTTCAAAAATCGACACTCGAGGGGACCATTGAATACAAAGTGTTTTCTCGTCGACTTTAGCTTCAAATCTGCAATGAGATCTTTATTTCCTGAGAGAATCCAAGCATCCCAGCCTTTGAAATGTACTTTCAGAGAGTGACTGAAATCACGATAAACATCTTTCACATTGTCTTCGTCACCCAAACGCACCGAATACGGCGGGTTTGTGATAATCAATCCTTTTTCAATCTCTGAAGGCTTTGTCAGAGTGGCCACCGATCCCGGTCTAAATTCGATCAGATGATCGACTCCTGCTCGGCGAGCATTGTCTTTAGCGATCTTCAAAACCTTGCGGTCAAGATCATATCCGTAAAACCGAAAGGGAAGGTCCTCAATCTCTTGATCCATGCTCTCGGCCACCACTCGCTCCCAAGCCGCTTTGTCAAAATTTTTGAGCTTCATGAAACCAAACCTTTTCCGGAGTGATCCCGGTGCGAGCTTCATCGCCATCAGTGCCGCCTCAATCAAAATAGTGCCTGATCCGCACATGGGATCAATGATAGGGCTTTGACGATCCCACTCGGACATCCACAAAAGACCCGCCGCTAAATTTTCTTTCATCGGAGCTTCCCCAGCCTCAAGACGGTAGCCTCGCATAAACAAGGAATCTCCCGTAGTATCGATGGCGATAGAGAACTCATTATTTTTTGCTCGCACATAAATTCTGAGATCTGGATTTTCTGCTTCGACATTTGGTCTTTCGCCAAACTTGTCGCGAAACTGATCCACAATCGCATCTTTCACTTTCATCGCAATAAATCGCTGATCTCGGATCTTGGATTCTTTCACGCTCGCTTCGACTTTGATGGTTTGCTTCACATCGATGTACTTCGTGAAATCATGCTTTAAAATATTATGATACAGCTCATCGCCTTGATAGGCAGGGAAATCAAGAACAGGCTTGATGATCCTGGAAGCGATTCGTGACTGGAGATTCACACGATAAACGTCCTCCCAAGAACCTTCAAAGAAGACTCCAGCAATGACTTTGCCGGTGGTCTTTACTCCCAACTCTTGGAGTTCCTTCTCGAGGACTTCAGACAAACCTTTAGATGTAGCAGCGAAAAATTCGGGCATAGGATCTCCTGTTTCTTACCAGGAGATCCCTATTACTACGTCTCCCGGTAGCGAGGGCCACCGCCCCCTTCGGGCACTGTCCACTCAATGTTTTCGAATGGGCACTTGATATCACAAGTCTTACAATGAATACAATTTGTGTAATTAATTTGTAAATCGTACTGGCTCTCCTGCCCATTCTTCGCAGGAACCATCTCATACACGCTCGCTGGACAGAAGTGCGTGCAGGGTGACTTGTACTTCGGCTCACAAACCGTTCGGCAAACATCCCCATCTTGCAGTAACAAGTGATTCGGAGAGTCCTCATCATGCATTGTTCCTGTGAGGTAGACTGAGCTCAGCTTATCAAAAAAGAGCTCACCATCTGGTTTAGGCAGCTGATTATCAACCATTTCTAGCGGTTCAGGCCCCCAAACATCCACAAATTTATCTGTGGTTTTTGCATCTTCATGGGCTGGCATATTGTCAAAAAGACCTCGCCCCCCAGTGACTTCTTGGAGAGCGATCAAAGGTAAAGAAGCAAAAATCCCCTTTGACAAGGTTTGATGGAAGTTTCGAACCCGATAGAGCTCACTCTTGATAAAGCTGTCATGAACTTTTTTCTCATACGTAGCCGTTGTCGCCGCCGAGAAATCCCCCTGAATCATGCCTTGAAGAGCTGTTTCCGCCGCCAGCATTCCTGATTTCATCGCCAAGTGAATGCCCTTCAATTTCTGGACGTCCACCATGCTGGCAGAATCACCGGCCACCATCCAGCCGTCGCCTGAAAGCTTTGGCATTGAATACCAACCACCCGCGGGAAGTGTCTTTCCACCGTAGCCAATGACTTTCCCACCTTTGATCATTTTCTGAATGAAAGGATGAGTCTTCAGTTTCTGAGGCTCGCGATGGGGATCCAACAATGGATCTCGAGTGTCGAGATAGGCCACAAGGCCTAAAATAATTTTATCACCTGGTAACGTGTAAATGAAAGTTCCCCCAATGGATTTATGTAAGGGGAAACCCAAAGTATGAATCACTTGGCCTGGAGTGACTGTACCCGCTGGCATCTGAATGATTTCCTTCACACCTTCTTCGAAGACTTCTGGATTCTTACCATCTCTAAGTTTCAGTTTTTTCGACACTTGCTTGAACAAAGACCCACGAGTTCCTTCTGCGAAAATCACACATCTGGACTTCAGGATTAAGCCCGGCTCAAAATTGGCCTTTGGCTTTCCTTCTTTGTCTCGCCCTTTATCGCCTGTACGAATTCCGACAATTTTCTCACCTTCGTACAAAGCTTCCACAGCCGCAAAGCCTGGGAAGATATTAATCCCTCGCGCTTCGCACTTCTCAGCCAGCCAACGATTAAACTTTGATAGAGAAATAATGTAGTTCCCATGATTCACAAAGGGTGGCGGTGTGATTGGCAATTTGAAACTAAAGTCAGCTCCTAGGTAATGAACTGCATCGTAGGTCACTTCGCTCTCAAGTGGACACCCCTCATCTTTGTAATTCGGAATAAGCTCAGCTAAAGCTGTCGGCTTTAAAACGGCCCCCGAAAAACTGTGGGCACCAATTTCAGCAGCTTTTTCAATGACCACAATCATCTGTTCGGGGATCTGTGCTCCTGACTTTTTTCCTGAAGCGACATCTGAGTTATGTTTTTCGATCTCTTGAGAAAGATGCAATGCTGCCGAAAGGCCCGTCGCTCCTCCACCAACTATCAGAACATCGACATCCATCACTTCATTTGTCATGACTGTATCTCCTTCAATTTAATCTCGAGAATCATCGGGGGCTGGTGCTTCTTCTTCCGTTTTCTTGGTCGCCAGTTGCAAGCTTGCATGGACTTTGAGTGGTTCTTCATCGACCCCACCTGGGTAAAGTTTCTTGCGTGCTGTATTTTGAACAGCAAGCTCCTCAGGGGTTAGCAGGACATGTCCTGGGCTTGCTGGCGCTGACTGAGCGCCGCTCGTCATTGAGAAAAAGAAGAGAGAGAAAACAATGAGTGCTTGTTGAAGATTCATCGCCCTATTCTGCGATTTTCTTAATTCGTTGTCATTAGTAATTGCGCCGGTGATTCGCCATGGGGATCTGTCGACGTACCTTGTCGATGGAGCTTGCTTGCAGTTCGACATGGAGAGCCTGTGGCCCCACTCCATCCCCCTCACTGAGGATCTCACCCCAGGGAGAAACCACCAGGGAATGCCCAAATGTCGAACGTTGAGCCTGACCAGAAATATGAACACCAGCTTGAGCTGCCGCCACCACATAGCACTGGCTCTCAATGGCTCGTGCTCTGAGAAGGCTATGCCAATGGGCTTTCCCCGTGGGTACCAAAAAAGCTGAGGGTACTAAAATGACATCCACATGAGCTTTGGCGTATTGAAGATAGAGATCCGAAAATCGCAGATCATAGCAGATCGTTTGACCAATCTTCCAGTCATGAACTGAAAAGGTCCGCGGCCCATCACCGGCTGAAAAAACATCAGACTCGCGAATGGGCTTTTGCCCCTCCAGCTCAATATCAAAGAGATGCATTTTCTCATAACTCACAGAAATCTCACCCTCGGCGCTGATCAACACACTCGCATTTGTAAGGCGGTCGCCCTTTCTGATGGGCACTGACCCCAAATGCAAAACAGCTTGAGATCTCACTGCCATTTTTGAAAGTTCAGAGAAACAAGAATCTTCGAGGCCAAAGCCAGGAACTTTTTCACCTTCAATGATTCGCATGTACAAAGCATTTTCTGGGAAACAGATCAAATTCGGAGCAAACTGAAGGGACGCATTTTCAATTTGGGTTTTGATATGATCCAAATTGACCTCTGCTCTATCCACTGAGGTCATCTGAATCAAACTCACTTTGAGCTTTTCTTGTCTCGACATTTACTCAGTCAAAGTAGAAGAGACGCGAGCAGAAGAAATGTCTCGGCATTTCCAGTTCGCTTTCGAAAGATTTTCTTTGATATTTTTCATGACGTTCCGGCAAACATCATCAGTCCCAGACTTTGCAACGACTTGATCGATGCCCTCTTTAGTGTAAGTGGCCTTGCATGCCCCATTTTTTGATACATCAACTCGGATAGTGCGAACACTCCCACCGAGCTTACACATGACATAATCAGGATCTTTCGCCGCATCCACGACCGATTCCTGAGCAAACCCACACAAACTAAAGCCCATCGCGAGCCAAAAAATCAGAGTTTTCACTGGAACCTCCATATCTGACAGCACCTAAGCATGCAAAGATCATCCGAAATGCAGCAGGGCGTCCATTGAGATATCGGCTCACATTGAGGAAAAATTAAGACTCAGAAAAAGCAAAACCCCGTTTTCGCGGGGTTTTTTGAGCTTTTCCTTTAGGACCTTTGGCTAGGTCTTGTCGAATAAAGCGAACTAAGCTGTCTTGCTGGCTTTCTTCTTCGAAGTTTTCTTTTCCTTCGCCTTTGATTCAACCAACTGAACGTTAGAGTAATCAAGGTAACCTTCAAGCTTCTTCAAACCATCTTTCTTGTCAAAATGGGTCTGAACGCGAATGCCTTCCACTTTCAGTCTCAACTTCGTTTTATCGATAGCGATCACGGAACCCTTTTTGCCCTTATCAGCACCAGCGATCACTTGAACCGTATCACCTTTTTTAATTTTCAATTTTGTTGCCACAGCGTTCTCCTAATTACTTTTTCTTTTTCGCAGCCATTTTGCGACGGATACGAGCCTGGACTTCAAGAGCTCGCTTAGAGAGCTTCTCAGGCTTCTGGTTTAAAACAAATACGTCAAATCCACCCATATGTTCCATATCTCGAATTGCAGAAGTTGCAACCTGGAGACGGACAAATGAATTCAAAGCTTTGCTGAACAAGCGTTTGCTCTGAATATTTGGCTGCGCCTTAGTTTTCGTTTTGATGTTTGAATGGCTCACCAAATTTTTTACAACTGGTGCTTTCCCGGTCAGTTCACAGCGACTCATTGCCCAAGCTCCTTCTTAAATACCCAAAATGGCTATAATTCGTTCAAAGACTCGTTCGTATATCGAAAAAAGGGGCTTGTTGGCAACCTAAAATTACGGTATACCCTTGTCCCTTAGCTAGTTTTAAGGTTTTTAAAGAGGTTAGAAATGAAAAAAAGTTCAAAAAGCAAATATCGCCAGGAATTCAACGGGGACCAAGTTTTTGATTACAAGGACCCAGTTGCTCTTTATCGCTTTGTGAGTGACGGAGGAAAGATCACTCCTGCTCGTATTTCTAAGTTGAGTATTGCTCAACAGAAGCGTGTTGCTGCTGCCGTTAAAAAAGCTCGCAGCCTTGCTTTGTTGCCTAACGGAATGGACGCTTTCGACCATTTCCACCGTCCAGAAGCGATCTCTCCAGCTCCCTTCGACGTGTAGTTAAGACTCGAACTCAAGCTTTAAAAACCACTCAAAAGGCTACTGTCAGCAGTGGCCTTTTGCATTTGGGCCTATTGCTCCTCTTGTTTTAACAGCTGAGCATCCAGGTTTCTCTTGTTCTCAAGAAATGAATCCACGAAGAAACACACCATCAGCACTAAAAATAGATGGTTTGATGCTTGATGAAGAAAGGGACCTGAAAGACCCAAGAAACTCACTTCAGCCCATGGGACTCCCCAGAAGTAAAGCCGTAGTCCCATGATTGGCAAAGCGCTTAAAAATAAGAAAGCCAAAAGCCCCCAAAAGGTCACTCGACGCTGGTATCCCGGGAACCTCACTTCCCACGCAAGAATTCCCACTGTGCTTAAAATAAATAGACTGCCTGCGACCAGGGCTGCGACTTGAATGTTTTCTATCAACTTGAAGCTCGCAAGAACTCCGATGATCACAGCCACTTCCACAGAGATGTAATTTCTGAATCGATTTCTTTTTGTTTTGATCATGGCCCTAGTTTTCCAAATTCCGAGACGTCCGTCCACACTTTGCGACAGTATTTTACTCAGCTGTGTTTTAACTGTGCGCGAGGCACGGCACCCCTGGGTCCTTCTTTGAAAGAGAGCTCTCTCAAAAGGAGAACTCACCCATGGAAACACTGGTTCAAAAATTAACAGAATTCGGTCTCAACCCTTCTGACTGGCAATTAAGCCCCACAACAAAGAGTGATTTTAAAATCGTTTCTAAAGACGACCCTGAAATCTGGCTGCTGGGAAAAGCAGATCAAGAATCTGGCCACTGGATCTCACTTCAATTGAATTTTGACTAGCGATACTGATCACATTTGACCGAATACAACGACAGCTTCCAAGCTTCTTCAAACCCCAAAGCTTCGGAAGCTCTTTTCTGATTGTCACAGTTCACACAAACCCCTGCCTGAAACACTTTTGCTTCCGCCGGCAATAAATTGAAAGTTGCCCGCATTGAATTTCGAAAAGCTTCTTCGCCAAACATTTTCAAATAATTTGCTCTCAAGCTGCAAAAGGTCGCCAAATCTGACGCTTCAAGCCATCCGTTCTTTCTCATAGGAGTTGGCGTTTGATCACCCCACGCAAGCATGACCATGAGCTGGATTCCTTCCACGATGGGCTTTTTGATTTCTAGCTTTTCACCAAACTCAACCAGACACTCAGAAGGAGCTGCCCCCAGATCGCGGGTGAGTTTCCGGTAAAACCGAAAGAGCTCAAAACAAGCTCCCGGAGAATTCCCCAATTTACAGGCCTCCACGAGGCGAGGATAGAGCGGCTGCTTCACCGAGTTTTTTACCTTTTGGGGATAGAGACTACCCTTTTGAGTTTCTTTGAAAACCTCATATTGGGAATCACAGACAGAGTGTGGCTTTTGCAGAAAGAAGATGAGCAAAACACCGAGACCCAGGGCTAAAGCAACGAGCAGTGGCTGAGGAATTCGCTGAAGATCCATCCCTTCATGCTGAGGGACTTTATATTCAAGATCAAGAAAGTCCTTGAGTCCAATTGACAGACTCACCAAATTTTGATTAATCTGCCCCCTCTTTGATCGGGGAGTAGCGCAGTCTGGTAGCGCATCTGGTTTGGGACCAGAGGGTCGCAGGTTCAAATCCTGTCTCCCCGACCAATTTTCTTTTACGGTTCTACGGTTCTACGGTTCTCCTCACTCGATGGTGGAAAGTTACGCGCGCGAAGAGATTTTCCGGAAATTTCATTGATCTTACTTATATTGAGGTGTTTATGAAGAGGTGAATAAGATAAATA
>JBKCXY010000188.1:0-7723 GCA_046315835.1 Pseudobdellovibrionaceae bacterium
TCCAACAAATATCAATGAAATCAGCGTGTTCGTTGGTGATTTCTGTTTCTTGCAAAGCAAGAAACAGAAATTCCGTCCGATTCCCATTTTTCTTTTCAAAGTTGAGTATCTAGAGGACGGCGTTCTGCTGAAGGGACAGGATTTTGAGTCAGTTTCTAATGTTCAGAGCCTTTGCGGTTGCTGAAGGTAAATCAGCCAGTCTGAAGCTTGAACCTTTTCTAAAGCAAAGAGGTATTGACCCTCTTTCGGCCACCGGTAATAGAATCTTCGCGCTAGCTGCAGCATTTGACACCCTAAAGACCCTGAACCCACATTGTCTGCCACGGAAACCGAGCAGCTGATTTCTAATCGTCCTTCGTGTTCACGATACTGAGGCACTCGCACGAATGAAAAAGAAAGAACACTCAACCCCAAACGCTGCTTCAACCCATCGACAAAATTCCCCTTCACCAACTGTGAGCTTTGAAAGTTACTCAAAATGAAAATCACTTTCCGCTGACTCGTCAGAAGAGCTCCGTATTGATCTAAGAAAGAACTCGCTTCCGTCGAAAAGTTAACCCAAGTCGCCCCAGGAAACTGAGTTTGATCGAGACCTAAAGTTGAATCGATCACCAGTGATTCAAAAGGCAGTCCCGATTGAGTCAACGCTTGAAGTAAGATGGGAAGTGCTTGTTGATGCTCGCGAGCTTCGGGTTGAATTCCAAAAACCACATGCGAGTAGAGAGCTAAATTTTCACGGGACAGCGGTAACTGAGTCTGAAATCCCTCCAAAGACTGAAGCGAATGAGGAGCCACCACGAGTTCCGACCTTTCGGTCTGGCCAAACCAGAAGGAAAGTCCTAAGCCTACTGAAACCAAAACCACTAAAGCTAAAACATAAAGATTTCGCATATTTGTGCCGGATAGCATGGACCTGGCCCCAGCGCAACTGGGAGTTGCACTTAAGCCAAGAAATAGCTATGTTGCAGGCAGTAAGTGGCAAATCGCAGCGCTGATCCTGAGAGACGGCGACTAGGAACGAGGACCATGTATTTAATTGTTGGAGCAGGAAGAACTGCTCGTCATTTTAAGCATTATTTCAATCTTCTTCAGATTCCTTATCTGCATTGGAACCGTCAAGAGCATACAGAGCAACAGCTCATCTCACTTTTTGATCAATGTGATCGCGCTCTTCTTCTGATTAAAGACTCTGCCATCGAAGAATTTTACAAGTCTCATTTTTCAAATCTTATAAAACCCGTGATCCATTTCTCGGGAGCTCTTCATGTTCCAGGCATTCATGCCCTTCACCCTCTGATGACTTTTGGGCCCGAACTTCGTGATCAAAAGTTCTATGAAGATATCGGATTCGTCTCTTTTTCCGATGACAGGTTTGAAAATCTCCTTCCGGGACTCAAGAATCCTTCAGTCAAAGTATCGGCGGAGCTACAAGGCCTTTATCATGCTCAATGTGTCCTCAGTGGAAACGTCACGACATTGCTGTGGCAAGAATTTTTCAGATTTCTCTCTGAAAACAAGATTCCCCAAAGTTTCGGCAAAGCTTACCTCGAAGAAATTATCCGCAATGCCCTTCAAAGTTCTGCCTTGGCTCTGACGGGTCCTTTAGCTCGAAAAGACCAAAAGACGATTTCCAAAAATCTGGAGTCTTTAAAAAGTACACCCCTTGAAAAAATTTATCTCGGAGCTCAAGAGCTGAGTGAACAACTTGCAGGAGAGAAATCATGAAAATTTCTGATTTTAAAGCTTACAAAGCCGCCCAGAAGAAAATTTCAATGGTGACTTGCTATGATTACACTTCAGCGATGATTTTGAGCTCTTCCAATGTGGACTGCATTCTTGTCGGTGATTCTGCAGCCATGACAATGCACGGACATGACTCCACTTTGCCTATTTCTGTAGGTCAGATGGCGATCCACACGGCGGCAGTGAAACGGGGAGCTTCAGGAAAATTTATAGTCGGTGATCTCCCCTTCTTATCCTATCGAAAGAGCCTCTCTGAAAATGTAGAAGCCGCAGGAAGAATCATGCGCGCTGGCGCTCATTCGGTAAAACTGGAAGGGGCTCGAGGAAATTTAGAACTGGTCCACCACTTGGTAGATTCAGGTATTCCCGTCATGGGACATCTGGGCCTGACTCCGCAGTCGATCCACCAAATTGGTGGCTTTAAAGTCCAAGGGAAACTCGCGCCTGAAGCACAAATCATTCTTGAAGATTCAATAGCTCTCCAACAGGCGGGATGCTTTGCCCTGGTCCTTGAATGCGTGCCTCAGCAGTTGGCTCAAAAAATCAGTGAAAGCTTGGAAATCCCCACCATAGGCATTGGGGCCGGTGTTGGCTGTGATGGCCAAGTGCTGGTTTGGCAGGATCTTTTGGGCATGAATCCCAATTTCAAACCCAAATTTCTTCGAAGATATTCAAACCTCCACGAAACGATTCAATCGGCTCTCAATGCATTTGATCAAGATGTAAAACAAAGGAAATTCCCGTCCAAAGAGGAAAGCTACTGATGCTGATTGTTAAAACTCCTCAAGACATGAAGCTTTGGCGATCGACCAGTGGTTCGCGCAGTATTGGATTCGTACCCACCATGGGAGCCCTTCATGCAGGACACGCTGATCTTTTGAAAAGAGCCCGCGAAGTGAGCGACATTGTTGTTCTCAGCATCTTTGTGAATCCCACCCAGTTCAATGACCCTAAAGATCTTGAGAAGTATCCGCGGACTTTGGAAGCCGACTGTGAGATCGCTCAGCAACAAGGGGTTGATGTGGTTTTCTGCCCCGACTTCTCTTCGATGTATCCTGATCAGTACAAATATTCTCTCATCGAAAAGGATTTCAGTCGGCTTTTATGCGGAAAAGACCGCCCGGGCCATTTTGATGGAGTGCTTTCGGTGGTCATGAAACTTTTTAATGTGGTTCAGCCGACCAGAGCATTTTTTGGTGAAAAAGATTATCAGCAGCTGAAGCTCATCCAGGGGATGGTTGAGGCTTTTTTTCTTTCGGTAGAGATTGTCCCTGTAGCTACCGTCAGAGAAGTTTCGGGTTTAGCAATGAGTTCTCGAAACACAAGGCTTTCAGCGGACGATAAAGAGAAAGCTGAGAATATTTTTCGAGTGATTTCAAAAGCTTCTTCAGCAACTGAAGCTCGAAAGCAACTGACCGATCTAGGCTTTGAAGTCGACTACGTAGAAGATATTGATGGCCGAAGATTTGCCGCTATAAGGATCGGCCCCTCAAACAATCGAGTGAGGTTAATCGACAATGTCAAAATCTAAAGTCCTTGTACTCATGAGTGGTTCCATCGCAGCTTACAAAGCTTGCAGTCTGATTTCTAAACTGGTTCAGAATAATTATGAAGTTCAAGTCGCAGCTTCTAGCTCAGCATTGCAATTTGTCGGAGCCGCAACACTGGAGGGCCTGACGGGCCGCCCAATTCTGACTGATAATTTTCAATCCGGCCACATGATGAGCCATATTCACGCCATTCGCTGGGCTGACCTCGTGATTGCAGTTCCCGCAACAGCTCACCTCATCAATCGCATGGCTCAGGGGATTGGTGATGATCTTTTGACAACTTTGTTTCTGGCCCATGATTTCAAGAAGCCTTTCCTTATTGCTCCAGCCATGAACACGACGATGTACTTGCATCCCACCACTCAAAAATCATTGAGCACTTTAAAGTCCTGGAGCCTTGAGATTTTGGAAACCGCCTCGGGAGTGCTTGCCTGTGGCGAAGTGGGTTGGGGCAAATTGCTCGATCCCGAATTGATCTTTGCCGAAATTCAATCCAGAAGAACAGCTCAGCCCAGCGCTACAGAAGTGCCAGTAAGAATCCAAACAGCATCACGCGTCCTCATCACTTCCGGGGGAACACAGGAACCTATTGATCAAGTAAGAGTTCTCTCTAATAAGAGCACTGGATCCACAGGGGCCCTGCTCGCTGAAACCCTCTGCAACCTGGGGATGGACGTCACTTTTGTGACTTCCGCTCAAGGAAAACGCCCTCAGAGCCAAATGAAAACCTTAGAATTTGAAACTTTCAAAGACTTGGAAAAGAACCTGAAATCCGAACTACAGACAGAGAGTTACGATTTTGTGATCCATGCAGCTGCCGTGAGCGACTTTTCCATAGAGAAAATTGAAGTGGCTGGACAAAGCTTGGATCAAGGACGAAAGGTCAGCTCAGAGCAAGATGTCACTTTGAAACTGAGAAGAAATCCAAAATTGATCACTGAAATTCGCTATTGGTCAAAAAATCCAAGGATGAAATTAATTGGTTTTAAAATGACTGCGACTCAAGACCAGACTCAGTGGCAAAAAGCGGTGGAAAAGGTTTTCCTTAACTCACAGCCTGATCTTGTTGTTCATAACGACATGTCAGAAATGAACTGGAAGACAGGTCAACATGTTTTTCATATTTACCAAAATTCTCAAAAAGCCCCTGTTGATTGTACGAGCAAAGAAGATTTTTGCTTGAAGCTTTCGCGCTGGATTGGAAATGGAGACTTTTTATGATTCTCGCATTAGATGTTGGCAATAGTCAGATTTTTGGTGGTGTGTTTTCAGGCGAGAAAATTCTTTTTCGATTCAGAAAGACCAGCCAGTCGGGCGCCTCTTCTGATGAAGTGGGCATCTTTCTGAAATCCGTTTTAAGAGAAAACAATCTCGACCCTTCAGAAATTAAACAAATTGCCATCTGTTCTGTCGTCCCGGATGTGGTTCATTCAATCAGAAATTCCTGTAGGAAGTATTTCAATATCAACCCCTTCTTGCTGCAAGCAGGAGTCAAAACAGGGCTCAAAATCAATTATCGAAATCCCCTGGAGGTTGGAGCTGATCGAATCGCGAATTCGATTGCGGCATCTCAACTCTATCCAAAGAAAAATCTTGTCATCATCGATTTGGGAACAGCCACCACCTTTTGCGCAGTCACAGCTCAAAAGGATTATCTTGGAGGTTCGATTATCGCAGGTCTTCGCTTATGCATGGAGGCCCTAGAAAGTAAGACAGCCAAACTCCCTTCTGTAGAAATCCTGGCCATGAAAGAAGCCCTCGGCAGATCCACTGTGGAAAGCATCCAATCGGGACTTTTTTTTGGTCATCTCGGCCAAATCAAAGAAATCACCGGAAGGATCTCTGAAGAATGCTTTGCTGGAGAGAAACCCTTGATTATCGGGACCGGTGGTTTTTCAAGTCTTTTTGAAAAAGAGAAAGTTTTCGATCACATTCAACCAGACCTTGTGTTGCTTGGCCTTGTTCAAGCGCTGAAACTCAATACTTAGGAGACGAACATGCAATTAACGATGCTGAAATCTAAAATTCATCGCGCTACAGTCACTGATGCTGATTTGAACTACGAGGGTTCGGTTTCTATTTGTCCCAAGCTCATTAAAGAAGCCGGTCTTCTATTGTATGAACAAGTTGACATCTACAACGTCAACAATGGGGCACGATTCACCACCTATGTGATCAAAGGAAAGCCCGGCGAAATTTGTTTGAACGGAGCCGCCGCTCGACATGTGCAAAAAGGTGATCTCGTCATCATCGCTTGCTACGCAAGTTTTGACGCCAAAGAAGCAGCTAAGCACAAACCCACCTGCGTTTTTGTGGGTTCAAACAACAAAGTCAAAGAAGTCCGAGATCATGGATGAGGACCACGAAACCAATCCACAGATTGGATCGGGTTCAAGCTTTTAAAAGCTCTCGTCGATTTATCAAATTCTGAAAGGTCCCAGCGAAACGGATTCTCGTTTCGCTTCAGGCTGTGCATGAACGAGGGCACATGAATCGAGATGAATCCCACATCGGGGTTACTGAGAGCAAAGTCCTGCACCCCTTCTTTCAGATAGGGTCCTAACTCCACGGTCTCTTGTTTACAAGAATCAATCACCAGAACTCGGTGATAACTCGTGATGGAAGATTCAATTTCTTTCCAGTCAGGAAGCCCACAGCGAAACCAAACAGATCGGTGAGATCTGAGCTCACCAAAAGTTCCGCGAGTGAGTGGTGTCGTCGATGGTAGCAGGTAGATTTCTGTGGGGGTCTGAATAGCCAGGGAACTTTCGGGAAGATCTTGAGCAAGCTTCGAAAGTTTCTCCAATTCAGATTGAGAGACTTTCTCCTTAAGGATCACGAGATCTAAAAAACTCGATTCAACTTCCTCACGAAATCCCAGGATCTTGAGTTGAATCCCCATTTCATCAAAAACTCGTTGAGCCTCAGCGCTCAGGCTCTTAGATTTTTGAAAGCTCAGAACAATATTCTGAACGCGCACCACAGACTCGTAGTAACCTTGTTGCACATTCGCCTCTAAAGTCTTACCAGGCACCCACTCTGCGATCCGAATCTGCGTTAGATCGCTCAATACTGAATTCGAAAATCGATACCTCTCTTCCGGAGAGAGCTTCTCCAGGCTTTGTGAAAGGGCCAAACTCAATAAAGGTCTTAAGACGAGATGCCCCCCTGAGAAGTTCCCTTTCGAGCAGGCTTGAAAATGCTCACCAATTTTCCAATTGGCTTTGCAGTATTCGTTTTCTAATGCGAGGACTCCCGGCCATCGCACTTGAGTTTCACTTAGTGCTCTCTTCCCCGTCGAGACTTGATAAAGAAGATCGATGAGAACTTCTTCAACTAGAGAATCACTCAAAACCGTCGCATCAGCCGTTGTTCGAATGATGGATTTAAAGATCGCTCTTTCGATGAGGCTCTCTTTATTGACAAGCTCTTCACTCAGAAAAATTTCAGAGCCGTGGACCCGAAAATACTGCTGTTGATCATCTAAAACAGTGATTGATACTTTGGTTTTCTGAGGGCTATAGAAATGAAGCCAAGATTCCAAAACCCCTAATTTTCCCTGTAAAGTGGGAATTAGCTCCGCCACAGTCTTCGAATAGGGAAGATGCTTTCGAGCCTCACAGGAATAAGCTCGTTCTGTGCCTTCGGAAGTCAGAACGTCCACCTTTTCAACAATCATGGAATCAATACAAAATGGCTTTCGGCTCACAAAAGCGAAAGCCACAATTGCCACGCAAAATCCAGTAGTTAGAAGGCCTGTCCAAATTCTCAAACTCATGCCCTAGGACTAGAGCAAAGAGCCTGCCTGAGATACTTTCGAGGGAAGGGCTCGTTTCATGGATTGAGACAGCCAACGATTGGCTTCTATGAGTGCTTTAAGATGAAGGCCTGTTTTAACCTTCATCTTTTCGAACATGTAAACCACATCTTCAGTAGCTACATTCCCTGAGGCTCCCGGAGCATAGGGACAGCCCCCTAAACCTCCAAGACTTGAATCGAAAACTTTGATCCCCAAACGATAAGCCGTCAGAATATTTGCAAGCGATGTTCCGCGAGTGTCATGAAAATGACCCGCAATTTTTGTAAGTGGAATCTTTCGTGCCTTTAAACGTTTCACCAGCGACTCAACTTGTGATGGCACTGCTACGCCGATGGTATCACCGATAGAAACTTCGTAACAACCCAGCTTCAGCAAACGAGCCGTGAGGTCCACCACTCTTTTTTCTGAAACTGACCCTTCATAAGGACAACCAAAAGCTGTCGAGAGATAACCTCGCACTTTGATTTTGTACTTTTTTGCGAGCTCAAATACCGGCGCAAAACGCTCGAAACTCTCTTCGACCGTGCAGTTGATATTATTTTTTGTGAAAGAGTCTGAAGCGGCAGTAAAAACAGCCACTTCCTTCAATCCAGCGGCAATGGCTTCTTTC
>JBKCXY010000189.1:0-2209 GCA_046315835.1 Pseudobdellovibrionaceae bacterium
GACGCCATCTTTGGCGAGAATGGTGCGATCCCATGTCGGGGGGGCTGACTTCACAGGAATTTTTTCGAAGGGGGGCTTCAGAGCAAGGGCCGGCTCGCCTTTCATCTGCATGAGCTCACTGGCTTGAATGAGCTGACTGAGCGATGCTGCTTTCTGCGCCAAGCGTGCTTTGCTGGCGACATCCCCTTCAATCGCTGAAAGGTCAGTGACATAAATGATTTGAAGGGGATTCTCTTTTTCGACTCTTTCCAGCAGTTGCAGGTGATCCTGAGCATCCGGGGATCGTTTCAAAGCCTTCAAAGACTGATCCGTTGTCATGATCAGATGTAAGTGCTGTGAAGGAGCAGGATCGGGGCGCAAACGAAAACGGGCGTCGTAGAGGTAAGCTTCCAGGGAATCGAGGGGGACGCGGGAAATCAGAAAACCAATGATAACAGCGAGAATAAGTCTAAAAAGCGCGAGAATGATTTTCTCGTGCTTTTGATAGAATGATAGCATCGGAAATTAACGGCCTTGAGGAATACAGCCAGGCTCACGAGGATCTTTCGGCTCGTTTCCTGCTTGCGTTTTTACAGCGACCTTCTTGATATGTTTCATAAGCTCTCGCTTTCTGCCGGTACTCGACATTGGTAATAATACGAAATGGCCATAGAAATCAAGGATCTTTGGCGATCGCAAAAGACCGAATCCACTGAGTTCTTGTTTCCTGTCCTGTTTTTATGGAGATACATGCACCCGCCCCCACATAAGTTTTTCACCCAGCAGGACCTACAGTCATTGTTCTTCTCGATCAGGTCACCTTGGTAAGGGGTCAGGCGGCGTTCTGAGAGCTCAGTTCCTGCGCCCACTTGGAGCTCAGGTTTGCCCACATCCCAAGGGCAGGTGAAAACCTGATTTTTTGCATCAATCATCAAATAGGTCTGTCCTGAGCCGCAGTAGTGGCGAACTGGTGCCCGCTCATCCAAGCGCGAGAAGATCGTGTCGAAAAACCCAATTTGTCTTAAAGCACGCTCACCACCGCGCTGGTACGCTGTGGCGGCCACTTCAAGGAGGGCCTTCGTGAAAGCTTTGGAGACTTCAGCTGAAAGCTCATCGTGATCGAAAGTGAAATCAAATTGATCAGCGCCAAGCGCGACGAAAACCTCATAGGCGGTTCTGAGATCCAAATTGTTCTTTCCAAAAACACCGTGAAAAGCTAGGCGAGGAATCTGCCGACGAATTGGCTGTAAATGCTGAAGACTTTGCTGGATGAGATCAAAAGAAGATTCACCGGTCTTTGTCGGGCGTTGGGCATCGGTTTGTTTTTTGTCGCCGTCCATGGAAATGATCACAGAAACTTTGTTCGTTCCGAGCATTTTTGCAATCTCAGGGGTGATCAAAGTTCCATTGGTCGTGATCGAAAGCTCAAGCTGGAGTTGCCTTTTCTGAGTCTCCTCTCTGAGATACTCGGCAATCAGGCGCACGCCTTCGGGGTAGAGAAGAGGTTCTCCACCGAGCAAGTTCACAGAAAAAGTTTCTTCGGCATCGAGCTTGTCGAGAAAGAAACGCAACTGGGGAATAGTCTTTTCGATCGAAATTTTTTTGACCGGATCACCGTAGGTGCCGTCGCCGCCCGCCGCGCAATAGTGACAAGCCAGATTACAAATTTGAGTGACATTCAAAGTAAGACTTCGAAAACGAGAAGGTTTTTTCGGAAGACTTAAGGAGCCCAAATCTTGAGACCAAGACTTAAGCTCTTCCAGAGCTTCTTGATCAGACTTCATGGCAGAATTTTGGAAGGATTGCCAAGCCTCCTCGGAGATCTCGGCGACTTCGAGGTTGTTCAAATGAAATGCTAAAGCGCCAGGCGCTTGGGGGGCCCAGGGCTTTTTGAGAGCGATGATATTGTCGATCCGCCGTGTGTCCAAAGTGACTCCTCAGTCCCACCGACTGCAAGAAGAGTTCCATGATCAGGTCTTGCTGGGGCTTTTCTCTGCATCTGAAAATCCAACAGATTCAAATACTTAAGATGTTGCAAGCTGTGACTTTCCAGCGACAGATTCAGCTTCGGGGGCAGGATGACACCGAAAGTTCTGTCATGATAGGCTTCGATCATGGAAAAATGTGAAATTGCCTTTGTCCTTCATGGCCAGGAAAAAACGGTGACCTACGATCCTGGCGAGTCCATTTTGGATTGTGGAATTCGCAATGATTTGAACCCTCCTTATTC
>JBKCXY010000190.1:0-40308 GCA_046315835.1 Pseudobdellovibrionaceae bacterium
CAGACGCCGACGTTCTGCCGGGCCAGGGTCGACTTGCCGGCGACGGAGGGGCCGATGACTCGCAGCATCTCGCCGTGCTCGACCCGGAAGGCCAGGTCCTGCACCGCGATTCGTTTTGCATCACTCAGTCGATAGTCAATCCGAAGATCCACATCGCCAAGGTTCTTGGTTTCATTAGTGACAAAATAGATGTTGTCATCGGCTTTATTAAAGAAAACTTTCAGATATCCATTATCAACTTCGTAATCCTGAACCTTTTGTACAAATTCAAACCCGCGAGATGTTTCTGTTTCAGGAACTTTGTTCTTTGAGAACTCCAAAGTCGCCCCATCAAGACCCATACTATTCATCAAATCTCTAGCAAAGTCTAAGGTGCCTTTCTGAGTAGAATCTTTCAGTTTTATTTTTCCTCCACTGACTTGAGTGACAACACCCATCTCGTTTCTGTGGACCATCCATTGAGCTGCGGGATCCTTTTGCTTTAAAAACTCTGAAAGCGGTACGTGCGGCATTGAATCTTGAACGGAAGATTCGCCAATCGTTGTTTTAGTCTGAGACGGATCGATTTTTTGAGTAGGGTCTGGATCCAGTTGATGTAGTCGAGTCTGCTTTTTCTGCTTCTCAAACTCTTGTTCTCTGAGAAGTTGCTCTGAGGAAGGAAAGTAAGTCCAGTAAGTGTAAAAACAAAGAACGATGATCAGAAAACCAGTGAGTTTAATCAGTCGCTCTTTAAAATCTTTCATTGAACCCTCGTAGGTTGAATTTTAACAGCCTCTACCTCGAGGTTGAAGGAGATTTAATCTTTGAAAGAGTCCCAACACCAAGGACTTAGACGAAGGTCCATAGGGCTCCACTTTTTTGTAAAGTGTTTCTTATTGCCCTCGTTTTAGTCCGCAGAAGAACCGATACTCCCAGAGAGAAAATCAGATCATATATTTTCTTTGTTTTTGTTATTGGACTTACAGCCATGATTCCTCTGTTCTGGCTGGTCGGAAATTATGTTGTTGGTCACCAGTTTAAATCTCTGGAACGCGAAAGAACAGAAACTGCAGCCGATCGGCTTCAAGAGCTCTCTTCATCAGAAGTTCAAGTTCTCACTGAACTCTCGCTTCAGTACTCTGTTTGGGACGATTCGTACAACTATGTGATGAAACAAATTCGCAATTATGAGGCTGCCAACTACCAACAAGATGTCATTTTCGATGGTCGCCTCAGTGGTGCTTATATTTTTAACAAAAATCGGCAGTTCCTGTTCTGCCAAAAGTATTTGTATGCAGAAAAGCAGTACATTCCTTGCGCCGAGAAAGGCAAGGACGCGCAAAAAATTCAACAAATCCTCGAGACTCACTTCCAAAAAATTAATAACTGACTCAAAATCTTGTCCCTGGTCTCTGCGACCGCCTCAATGGAGCCAACATTGACTTACGAAATCTGCGTGTTCGTTGGTCATTTCTGTTTCTTGTCAAACAAGAAACAGAAATTCCGTCCGATTTCCTTTTTTTCTCTATTGAGTGAGGTAGTGAGAGGACGGCGTTCTGCAGAAGGGACAGAATTTTGAGTCAGTTGCTAATCATTACTCAACAGTGACTGATTTTGCCAAATTTCTCGGCTGGTCGACATCATATCCGAGCGAATCTGCTAAGTGAAATGCCATCAGCTGAAGAGGCACAGTTGCTAAGATCGGATTGGTAGACCAATGTGCCTTTGGGATTGAAAGATAGCGGTCACTGATGGATTTCAGGCGTTCATTATCTCCCGTGCCCACACTGATGATTTTCCCACCGCGAGCTTTTGCTTCTTCCAAATTGGAAACAGACTTCTCAAATAAGTTATCATCAGGAACGATCATGACAATCGCCATTTTCTCGTCGATCAAAGCCAAGGGACCGTGCTTCATTTCACCAGCCGCATAGCCTTCGGCATGGTAATAGGCCAACTCTTTGAGTTTGAGAGCCCCTTCCATCGCCACCGGGAAATTCACTCCTCGACCCATGTAAAGAAATCCTTTGAAGGACTTCAACTGTTCTGCAGCTTTGGCAAAGTACTTATCATATCCCAGAACGACTTCGACTTGTGCAGGAAGCTGCTGCAAAGCTTGAATATGTTCACTTTCAATCTTCGCTAGAAGTGAATTCCTCGATTTTGCCAAAGCTAAGGCAAAGAGATTTAACAGGGTCACCATGCTCGTGAAAGCTTTAGTGCTCGCGACACCGATCTCGGGCCCCGCGTTCAGATACAAATGGCCATGAGCCTCTCGGTCAATTGTTGAGTTCTTCACATTACAAATACTGAGGGTTTTTGCGCCTTTTTCTTTGGCCAGTCGAATCGCAGCCAAAGTATCCGCGGTCTCTCCACTTTGAGAAATTGTGAGAACTAAGGTCTTTGAACCCAAGACTGGCTGGCGGTAGCGAAACTCGCTGGCAATATCAATCTCACAGGAAATCTGAGCGAGCTGCTCAATCAAATATTTTCCAATGTTGCCCGCATAGAAACTTGTTCCGCAGGCGACAATAAAAACTTTTTCGAACTGCGACAGAATTTGTTTTGTATTTTTCCAGTCCTCCTGAGGATTGAGAGTCTCAAGCTGCTGGGGCTGTGAACCAAATCCCACTCTGAACAGCTGAACCTGGGCCTGATCACCTTCCGTGACAATGTGAGGAGCCAGTGTCGCGGCCAAGGATCCTGGCTGTTCGTAAATTTCCTTGAGCATGAAGTGACTGTAGCCTTGCTTTTCAATCTGCTCAGAGGACCAATTCAAAGTGATCACAGGTTTCTCAATTGTCTTTCCTTCAGAATTGAAAAATCGTACTTGAGATCCTTTGATTGCTACAATTTCACGATCTTCCAGATAGACAAAATTTTTCGTGTGCGCCAGCGCGGCTTGAACATCACTCACGACAAAATTCTGCTTCTCCCCAAGACCCACAACCAAGGGTGGGCCATCTTTGAAAGCCACCAACTCATCGGGACGGTCATTCGCAATGACCAGAATCGAAAAGGCACCACGAAGGCGCACAAGCACTTTTTGCACCGATCCGAAAAGATCGTGGGATTGATCATAATGCTGAGAAATCAGATGAGCGACCAGCTCTGAGTCCGTGTCTGACTGGATTTTAATTCCAAGCGCTTTCAGCTCTTCTCTGATTTCGAGATAATTTTCAATAATTCCATTATGGACGAGACTGATTTTACCTGCTTGATGAGGGTGAGCGTTTCTTTCTGACGGAACCCCATGGGTCGCCCAGCGAGTGTGACCAATCCCCAAATGACCGTTAAATGTTTCGTTCTTGATCTTCTCTTCAAGGTTCTTGAGCTTGCCTTCAGCTCGAACGCGCTTCACCGTGCTCTGATCAAAAACGGCAAGGCCTGCACTATCATAGCCCCGGTACTCAAGCTTCTTGAGACCTTGAATAATGATATCTTTAGGGTTCTGCGGTCCTAGATATCCAACAATTCCACACATAAACTAGTCCTCTTGATCCGAAGTGGGTTTGGACTTCACGTAGTTTTCTTTCATGAACTGTTTCCCTCGCGCGACAGCGAGCGCTTTCGCCGGAACATCTTTCGTGATGGTTGATCCTGAACCAATGACAGCATCATCACCCACTTCAATGGGAGCTATGAACTGAGTATCACTGCCAACAAAAACTCGATTTCCAATCAATGTTTTATACTTCTTTTTGTCGACAGCGTAGTTGCAAGTGATTGTTCCACAGCCAATATTAACGTCTTCGCCCACCTCGGCGTCCCCGAGATAAGTGAGGTGACCAGCTTTGGAGCGTTTTCCAAATTTGACTTTTTTGAACTCGACAAAATTACCCACATGCGCTTCTTCTGCTAAATGAGTCTCAGGACGCAAGCGAGCATAGGGCCCCACATTGCACTTCGAAGAGATTTCGGACTTTTCGATATAAGATCCAGCCCGAATTTGCACAGAATCTCCAATCACTGAATCGAGAATAAAAACATGGGGCTCAAGAACTGTAAATGAGCCAACTTTAGTGCGACCTTTCATAAAAACACCGGGATAGATCACAGATCCCGGGCCAACCTCAACAGACTCTTCAATGTAAGTTGTTTTGGGATCAATGATAATGACCCCCTTTTCTTGAAGAAGCTTGGCTTTTCTCTTGAAGACGAACTGCGTGGCTTGTGACAACTCAGCTTGAGTGTTCACCCCAAAAGCGACTCGAGAGTGTCCCACTAAAGCACCCACCCGATCTCGATTTGCAAGAGCAAGACCCAGAATATCCGTCAAATAGAACTCCCCTTTGCTGTTCAGATTCTTGATTTGTGGCAGGTATTCTTTGAGAGTCTCGGCCTTCGCGATATAGATCCCCGTATTGACCTCTTTGATTTTCAAAGTCTCGGCGGACGCGTCTTTAGCTTCGACGATGGCGGCGAGCTGCCCGTGATGACGGACGATTCGGCCAAACTCCTTCGGATTCTTCAATCGGCAGGTGACCACCGCAAGGTCGAGCTTCTGTTTCTCAAATTCTTCGATGAAAGGGATCAAATCATCGGCGGTGATCAGTGGGTGGTCTCCATTGAGAATGAGGACCGTGCCTTCAAGAGATTCAATGTGCGCTGATTTCACCGCATCCGCAGTTCCTAACTGTTGAGCTTGCACAAAAACTTTCACATCAGAAGACTCAATGACATTCTTCACCAAGGTGAGCCCGTGGCCGCAAACCACACGAATCTCATGAGCACCCGCATTTCGACAGGCTTCGATCACATTGAGGATCATAGGCTGCCCAGCGACAGGATGCAGGACTTTCGGAAGTGGCGATGCCATCCTTGTCCCTTTACCCGCTGCAAGAATGACCGATGTGAACGCTTTTGATTTTTCTTTCTGTGAATTCATAGTCATAATCTTAATCATGAGTGATGCTATCGTCCACTATTCATCCTGGGCCCAGAGCGCAACTGGTCAGAATATTGAGCTCTTTGAATCCCTGAGAGCTGGGCAAAGACCCCTCCTGTTTGTCGGCGGGGTTCACGGAGATGAGCCTGAAGGTGTCCGATTAGCCATGGAGCTCTTGAACTGGTTGCAGAAAAACAACAAAGGGCTTGCTCCTTGGGCTTTGATTCCTTGTCTGAATATTGATGGTTACTCGAAAAAGGAAAGAACTAACGGAAACGGCGTGGATCTGAATCGTAATTTTCCAAGTCGTGACTGGAGTCCTCTCGCGAAAGCCCCTCGCTATTTTCCAGGCCCTCGAGCAAACTCAGAACCCGAAGTCCAGGCTTTGGTGCATTGGATTCAAGCCAAGAATCCCGCAGTGATCATTCACTTTCACTCTTGGGAGCCTTGCGTGGTCTACACTGGCCACCGAGGCCGAGTCTGGGCAGAAATGCTCACTGAAGGAAATCCCTACACGGCTCGTGAAGATATTGGCTACCCCACGCCGGGAAGCCTTGGCCAGTATGGATGGACTGAATGCCAAATACCTGTCGTGTGCATCGAAGAACAGGAAAGGAGTGACCTGGAACTCGTGTGGCCCCACTTTAAAAAAGGTCTCATACAAATTCTCCAGCTCCCTGTTTATCAGCGGCTTCTTGGGGGCGGCGAATGAACTACGAAGCTTTAATCTTTGATCTCGACGATACTCTGATTGATACTTCTCGAATCTTAATCCCCATTGCGGATTCACCTTCCTATGCCGACAAAATCAGAGGCCAGATTCCGCTCTTTCAAGGAGCTCGGGAGAACCTGATGATTCTCTCTCAAAAATATCAACTGTACTTACTCACGCAGGGAAATCCTGAAATTCAAAAGCAAAAAATAAAATCAGCAAAGATTTCTCAGTTTTTCAAAGAGACAGTCATTATCGACTCTCACCTGGGCGAATCGAAAGAAAAATTCTTCAAGAACTTCTCAGCAAAACATTCTGGAAAATTTCTAAGCATTGGCAATCGGATCGATACAGACTTGCTGCCAGCAAAGAAATTTGGTGGGGACACTTGTCTTTTCTGCTATGGAGAGCACTCAGATCAAATTACAAAACTCGAAGGTCCAGCTCCAGATTATGTCATTTACTCCCATGATGAGCTGATCACAAAGGTCGGACTATGAGTTCCGAGGTCGTGATCCTCTTCGATCAGATCCATCTGCTTCCTAAGCATGATGGCTGGGATAGTTTTTCTTCAGATCAATTTGAAAAAGTGCTGCGGGAGAAAAAGTTCAAAGTCCTGGCTTTGCCTCTGAAGCTCTTGGAAAATAGCCGCTGGGCTCAAATGATCATCGACCTTCAACGAGAGAATCCAAAGATTCAAATTGTTGGACTTCTTTCTCAGGGGCAAAGAATGATTCCCTGTGCTCAAACTTTTCATCAACTGACTTTTGCTCGAATGGCACAGCTGGAAAGTCTAGAGAACGAAGTTTATGGCGCCCTTGAGAATGTTCGTGAAAAGGAACAGAACCAAGAACTTGAGCAATTGGTTCGCAGCCTCAATGAAAGACTGAAAAACCTTTACCAAGAGCTCGAAGATCGTGTACAAAAGAGACAAAATGCACTTCTCGAGTCGAAGAAGAAGACCTATCTGGCCCAGACTCGGTGGGAACTCTTGCTTCAGGCGACGATGGCTGTTCACTCATCGCGGGCTGCTTCAGAAATTGAAACTGGTCTTCTTGAAGTCTTGCAAAGTAGCCTCTCTGTTGATCTGATTCGAGTGATTTATAAACCCTACGATGACCAATTCAGACTGCAAACCCAAAATCACAAAGAAATGAGCCTCTTGCAATGCCCGCTCTTTGACGACCGAGATCAAGTAGGGTCATTGTTCTTCATTCGGTATAGCAAAAAGCCATTTTCAAAAGAGG
Organism: Pseudobdellovibrionaceae bacterium; assembly: GCA_046315835.1. Classification (GTDB taxonomy): domain Bacteria; phylum Bdellovibrionota; class Bdellovibrionia; order Bdellovibrionales; family Bdellovibrionaceae; genus JAJTIC01. The sequence continues at coordinate 6,827 of JBKCXY010000190.1, forward strand.
AATCTGACTTTATCGTGAGACTTTCTGAAATTGTCTCCCTCGCCTTAAAGCGAGTGGCCAAAAATAATGAAAGCCTTATGCTCAAGGAACAATGGCAAGTCACTTTCAATGCCATCTCTGACCCCGTGGCACTGATTGATAAGTCTTACCGAATTCTGCAGTCCAACTCGGCCTTCGATCAAATGATTAATCGGGGAAATCCCCGCGGACAGTTCTGTTATGAGAAGCTTTTCAAAAGGGACTCCCCCTGTCTCGGCTGCAAAATGGGAGAAAAATTCAGGCTCGATTTCGGGCGCCAAAAAGCGACAAGCTTTGAAGTGTCTTCGCAGAAAGTCCCTTTAGAGCGAGGCCAAGAGGAACTCTTCTTCCACGTCTATCACGATGTGACCGAAGAACTCCGTATGGAGCGAAAAATTCTCGAGAGTGCCCGCCTTGCTGAGATTGGACTCATTGGGAGTTCCATTGCTCATGAGCTCAACAATCCGTTAGGGGGCATCCTCAGCTATGTGCAGCTGCTGAAAATGGATCTTTCTGCAGAACATCCCCTCCAGCCAGATCTTCAAGAAATGGAAAACGGTGTTCGCCGATGTCAGGAAATCATTCAAAATCTTCTCAATTTTACGCGAAATCCGGTTTCCGATGAAGAAGTGGAGCTTGATTTAAAGGACGTGCTGTTACGAGCACTCAAAATTGTGGAGCTTCAAACAAAATCTCGAGGGATTGAAGTAAAGCTCAACTGGCAGTCTGGTCCCCGAAATTTTATAGCGCATATGAATTTGCTGAGCCAAGCGCTGAGAAACTTGCTTCAACAGTCGATCGACTCTTTGATGCAGAAAATGAAAGATCACAAATCATTTAAGCCCGTCATCGAAATCTATTTGGAAAGCTCAGAGAAAGATTACGAAATCTCAATCTTGGACAACGGTCTAGGTCTAGATTCTTTACCCAGTTTGAATTTTTCGATCGCAAGCCAAATTATACATGACTACGGCGGCACCCTGGAAGTCTCTTCCCATCCCCAGAAAATGCGGCGGGCAAAAATTACTCTCCCACGTCCAGTTTTGTAGGCCTGGGGCTGGTTTCCAGGGTAGGAATTTTGACACTTCCGTCAAATTTCCATTATCATAAAGGGAGAGATTGACCCACCAAGGAAGGAAGGTCCATGCGCTCATCCAGAGTTCTTATTGTTGACGATGAATCCACGCTGCGAACAGCCCTCTTCAGAGTTCTTGATCGAAAAGGACTTTCTGTTCTGACCGCCAACCGCATTGAAGAAGCACGCCTGTTGACTCAAGGAGACCAAACTCTCGATTTGGCACTTGTTGATCTGAATCTGCCCGATGGCGATGGAATTGAATTCATGAGTCAGCTCAAAGCTCAACACCCCGGCTGTGAAGTTATTATTCTCACGGGACATGCAACGATTGAGTCTGCAATTCGAGCCACTCAAAAAGGAGCTTTCCACTTCATCACAAAACCTTTCAATATGGAGGAGATCCTGAGTCTCGTGGACAAAGCTCTCACCCATAAGAAGCTTCAGGCTGAAAATCAACAGCTGAGATCTGAGCTTCATCAGAAGTACAACTTCGACAAAATTATAGGACGCTCTGAAGGAATTCAGAATGTTCTGAACTTGATTGAACGCGTCTCTGACTCGGATTCCACAGTGCTGGTCACGGGTGAGTCCGGAACAGGAAAAGAGCTCATTGCAAAAGCGGTTCATTACAATTCGACCCGGGCAGATCAACCGTTCGTGGCGATTAACTGCGGCGCCATTCCCTCAGAGCTTTTGGAAAGTGAACTTTTTGGGCATGTCAAAGGTGCTTTCACAGGTGCCATCGCTAACCGTGTGGGGCGATTTGAACTTGCTGACAGTGGAACGATCTTTCTTGATGAAATCGGAGATCTCGAGCCGGCCCTTCAGGTGAAACTCCTCAGAGTTCTCCAGGAGAGATCTTTTGAACCTGTGGGTGGAACCAAGTCTGTTCAAGTCAATGTGAGAGTCATTGCGGCCACCAATAAAAATCTTGAGGATCTTGTTGAAAAAGGCCTCTTCCGTGAGGATCTTTACTATCGGCTCAATGTGATCCCAATGACCATTCCCGCTTTGCGAGATCGTAAATCTGACATCCCTTTATTGATGAGTCATTTCATGGAGCATTTCAATCGCACGAAGGGACGAAAGCTTTCGGGAATTCAACCCGATGCTATGGAGTGTCTGGTGAACTACACATGGCCCGGAAACATTCGAGAGCTGGAAAATCTCGTCGAGCGAATTGCTATCCTCAAGGGACTGGGCACTATCGAAATCAATGATCTGCCTGCCAAGTACAGAGCTTCGGTTTCAATGCCAACGGCCGTCAAAACCTTCGATATCCCCGACGATGGTCTAGACTTCAACACTGCTGTGGATCAGTTTGAGAATCAGCTGATTCTTCGAGCTCTTGAGAAGACAAACTGGAATCGCAATCAGGCTGCTCAGATGCTGCGCTTAAATCGAACGACGCTGGTCGAAAAGATCAAAAAGAAGGGCCTCCGTCCCCCTGGAGATTTGAAGATCGACCAAGGTCGAGACTTCGACTCAGAACCCACGGGTCGAGAAATCAATCAGTAACTCAATTTACTGTTAAAACCTCTCGCAAGTTTCCGATAAGAAGCTGTGGAGAGGTCTATGTCAAATAATGTAAAAAATTTCAAGCGTGGTGAGACGATCTTCAAAGAAGGTGATAAAATCACTTCGATCTTCCTGATTCAACAGGGTGGAGCTCAGCTCTGTATCCAGAAAAACAAAAAAGTGATCGAATACTTTAAGCTTGGGCCTGGTCAAATGATCGGTGAACCCGGTGCTATTGGAGCTCCTACTCATACCTTGTCAGCGGTGGCGGCAACAGACACAGCCGTTTTTGAAGTACCTGTGGAAGTTGCAAAATCAGCGGTTGAAGCCTCTCCGCAAATGATCAAAACCATGATCAAATCTTTTGGCGACAAACTTCGACTAGCAATCGCTGAACTCAAGAACTATAGAACTGAGAAAGATGGAATTCCTTGTCCCGAGGACCAAGTGGCTCGTATCTACGGAACAGTCTTCCACTCGGCTCGCCACAAAGGAACAAAAGACGAAAAGGACGCCAATCGATATTCGATCGACTGGTTGACGATGAAGCAATATGCTCAGCGAGTCTTTGGAGATTCTCCTTCACGAATGGAGCAAGCGATTTGTGTGCTTGTGAAATTGAAGCTTGCTCAGTTTGAAATGGGACGACCACCAGAAGATCCTGAGGGACCCGAGCAAATCATGAAAGTTCATTTCATTGATTTGCCAGCTGTTGAGTCTTTTTTTGAATTCTATCAATACTACTACTTTAAAGGTGGTAAAGGTGAACTTCTCAAGCCTGATGAGAATGCGATCACCATGCTGGGTAACCTGATCAAAGTCGCTGAACCGATCACGCCCGATCGCTTTGGTGTTGTTGCCATGGATTTCCAGAAAGTCATCGAGGCCTTTAAGCAAAATTTCAACTTAGACTTGAAAGCAGATCACTTTGTTCGTTTGGAACAAAAAGGTCTCTTTGCAAAGAGGCAGTCCCGAACCGATGGAACGGTTGTTCTGTCCTTTGAACTGAAGGAATTTCAAACGACTCAGAAAATTTGGCGAATCCTCAAAGAGATTGAAAAATGGAATGAAAAGGGATTCGTTGACATGACTGAGGAAGATCCCAAAAAAGCGAAAAAGACTGATGAAGCCAGCTGTCCTCAGTGCCAAGCGAAAATTATAGCTCAATCTAAGTTTTGCTCGGAATGTGGATTTAAACTAGCGGCTTGACCCAGCCGCTATCGCCATCATTTCAAACATGACGTCCACACCAATTAAGGCTGTGATCTCGGCATGGTCAAAGGGCGGAGAAATTTCAACGATGTCTCCACCCACAAAATCTTTGATCTTCAGACTTCTCAGAATTCTTTGAGTTTCATAACTTGTGAGGCCTCCGACCACAGGAGTGCCCGTTCCTGGGGCATACGCGGGATCCAAGCAGTCCACATCAAAGGAAATGTAGGTCGGCCCCTCGAATTTCGGAAGCGACTGACAAAATTTGTCAAGACTGTGAGCGCGAACATCATCGACAGTGTAAACTTTGATTTTGTTCTTGCGTACAAAATCTAAATCATCCCCGCCAGCCAGAGGACCACGGATTCCAATCTGAATCATCTTCTGGGGATTCACAAGCCCTTCCTCGACAGCATGTCTCGCAAAAGCTCCATGATGATATTCACAGCCCCAAGCCGCAGGATAAGTATCCAAGTGCGCATCAAAATGAATGAGGTTCAGAGGTTTCTTGTAGTGTTTTTTAAGAGCGCGAAGAACAGGCAACGTCGTCGAATGATCTCCACCTACAGCAATAAATTTCTTCTTTGTCTTCAGGAGGCTTGTCACAAAGTGTTCGATCTTTTGATAAGTTTGCTCCTGATCAATAGGGACCGTTGAGCAGTCACCCACATCAGCTGCTTTGATTTTATCAAAAACTTGAAGAGCTCGGGAGAAGTGAAATCCTCGCCCCAGAGAGCTCGCTTCCCTCACTGCAGAAGGAGCAAAACGGGGACCTGGACGGTAAGAGACCCCACCGTCATAAGGGATACCGAAGAGGGCTAAATCAAAATTTTCGTGCAAATCAACATGAGGGAGTCGAAAAAATGTTTTAATTCCCGAGAATCGCGGAAACTCACGACCACTCAAAGGTTTAAACTCAGGAAGTCCAGGCTTGTTTTTCATCTTAACTCCTCTTAGATTGCTGACAACGAATCAGGGATAGAATGACATTTTCTGCTGAGAACTGGCAACAAAGTGCTGAGGAATTGGCTCGGTGGTACAGAGAGCACCGCCGCCCATTGCCTTGGCGGGCCACTCGAGATCCCTATCGTATCTGGCTGTCTGAAGTCATGCTCCAGCAAACCACTGTGGCTGCCGTCATTCCCTATTACGAAAGATTCCTTCAGGCCTTTCCCACCGTGCATGATTTGGCGTCTCGTCCCCTGCAGGAGGTTCTCGAGCAATGGGCGGGGCTTGGCTACTATAGCCGAGCACGAAATCTCCATAAAGCAGCTCAAGTCTTGGCAGCCCATGGATTTCCAAAAACAGCGGATGAGCTTCTCCAAATTCCTGGCTTCGGCCCTTACACCTCGAGAGCTGTGGCTTCCTTAGCATTTGGTGAAAAGGTCGGCGTTCTCGATGGAAATGTCATTCGAGTCCTTTCACGGTTCCGTGGTGAAAAGTTAAAATGGTGGATGACAGCGGACCGAAAAGTCTTGCAAGAGCATTCAGACCGACTCAGTCGACTAGAGGACTCCTCAGACATCAATCAGGCCCTCATGGAGCTCGGGGCCACCGTTTGTACTCCTCAAAAACCACGTTGCAGTCTTTGCCCTTGGACAAGACACTGTCAGGGCCGAAAGAAGAACCTGGTTGAAACATTACCTCTCAGAAAACCCAAGCGGGAGTCCGAGGTCTGGGTTTGGAAAGTCCAGTTGATTAAAAATAAGGCCCATCAACTATTACTCGTGAAAAATGACTATGCTCCTTTTCTCAAAGGGCAAATGCTATTCCCAGGTTTAGTCCTGCAGCGAAGCAAACCACCAAAGACTTTTGACCTCAAGCACAGCATCACTCATCATTTAATTTACGTTGAGATTGCAAAGAAACAGTCCTCAAAAAAGAGAGGTTCTGAAAGTTTATGGATTGCAGAAAAAGATATCAAAAAAATCAATCCTTCCTCTCTTCTCCAAAAAATTCTTGGAGCCTCTTAAGTTGTTGCATCACAGCTCTGCTGACGCTCTCCTGTGCTCAGACTGAAAAGATGGAAATTCCTCCACGAACGGATCCTGCCCCCCAAGTCTCAGCCTCCCCTTTGGGCCTGCGCCTCACTTCTTTGGGCGAAAACTTTGAGCCTTCTTGGCATAACTCTTCGGAGCGATTTCTTTATGTCACACAAAGAAGACCTTCCCATCAGTCCGCCCAAGTTTACGAGTACCAACTCAATTCCTACCGTGAACGAAGAGTCACCTTTAACAACTCGGAGACCCGGTTCCCCGCTTATACAGCGCAAGGGCTGATCTACTCTTCTTTAACTGATGCCCTGAAAGAGCTTCCCGAACAGTTTTATCCTCAGCTGTATCAAGTGAGTTTTGGCCCTTTTGAGATCTACACCAGTGATCTGTTTGGAAATCAGTTAAAACGAGAGACCACAGATGCTTTGCCGGACACGGAACCCTTGGGTGCCGACAATGAAGATTTTGTTTTTGTGAAGCACACCAAAGACCACTACGAACTGCGATCCCAGAAAAGTGGCACCCTCCACCGCTCAAAGAATCTCATTCATCATCTGGTCCTCACCCCGAACCGTGAGCAAATTTTCTTTATGGATGGTGAGCAAGCCACTCTGTACAAGGTCAAGTCCAAGAGATTTGAGAAGCTTCCCCAACCCTCAGGAAGAATTCAGTCACTCTCTTATTCTCGAGATCTCAATGAAATCTTCTTTGTGAGTGAAAATCGAGTGACCGCGCTGAGACTTCAAGACTCTTGTCTCTCTGAATCCTTGGCCTTCCCTGAAGCTGTTCAAGAGGCCATCATTTCGCCCAATGGCGCGCAATTTTTATTAGTGAGCAATTTGAATGGAGCTCGGCACATCTACTTGTACCAAGCCCCCACTTTCAAATTCAATTGCGAAACTAAGGAACCATGATCTGAGCTTTAAGGGTCTGAGATTGCTGATCCTCTCCCAAATCAGAACGTCGGCTCGAATTCTGTGGATATAGCAACAAGAGCTCCTCTTTGGCTGCTCCTTTTGTCATTGTGAGAACAGCTGAAGACTGAGGGCCAATGCTGATCACTTCGTCCATGCCCATGAAGCCTTGATCCGTGAGACTGAGTTTCTTCCAAGACGACTTCGTTTCATCCAAGAAGTCATCTGTTTCAATCGCACTGGACTCATAATGAGTTGTTGAGACTTTCACAGCGATTTCGCCCGAAGGACGTCGCTGAATTCGAGAAAGCTCAGCTTCGACAAGGGCAATTCCTGAGTTTTCAAAAACTTTGGCAGGGATCATGGAAATCACAGCTTCGCTGTAATCCTCTTCTGGGTTTGCCCCTGCGGCCAGTTGGAATTCGTAGTCTCTTCTGAGCTCTCTCATCTTCGCCGAGTTCACCAAAGCACTCACAAAACTATTCGAGTTACTGGGACCAGCGACTCCTGCAATGGATCCAAGGGTCAGAAATGCAATTTCTTGGTCAGCAAGCTCATCACCGTTGGCATCTAATTGAACTGTCAGCTCACAGGCGTGCCACTGAGTGTTCGGCTCAAAGGTTTTCCCCGCAATTTGCAGGACAGAAACCCTCTGACCGGAAATTTGTTTTTGAATCACACGGTATCCCACTGACTCCAAATCACAAGCTCGGCTCATGAAAGGGTCGTTTCTAGGATCTTGCTTTCGCCCATCTTTACCCATCAAATTGAAGGCCAGAACATCGCCGCTAAAGTTGGAAAAGTTCTGGATTTTCAATTCTGCCAAAGCTCCCTCGCTATCAAGCTCACTGCTGGCCAAGACATTCAAGGACTGGGCTTTCAGATCAGAGGCCTTATTCACCAAAGCCAGTACTGGAATTCGCGTAAGAACTTTTGTACCTTCGAGGACTTCAACCCATCCATCCACTTCTTCACTGACAGCTTTCAGCTGTGAAGAGTCGAGAGTGAGCTTCAGCTGAACGATTTGTTTTTCATTGGCGGCTAGCTTGAGAGGGCTTGCACTCAAGCGAAGGGCCGAAGAGCCTTTCCATTCTACTTTAAGATCTAAATTCTGCCCTGAAAGATTGGCGAGCTCAAGATCTCGACCCAAGACTTTCTTTCCCTGCATGTAGTGGACGCCCAAGCTGAGTGCGCTCGGCTGCGCCAGGAGCTGAGCTTCCAGCAAGGCTTTCATGTCCACTCGACCCGCACCTTGTCGTGCAATGGGATAAATCTTTTGGTCAGCATCTGAGATGGGCTTACTGGTATTCATCAGCAATGACTTTAAATCTGCGATCGACTTATTCGTGGACTTCTCTTTCTGCATCAATAAGGCCATGACTCCCGCCATATGAGGAGTCGCCATGGAAGTTCCAGAAAGTTTTACACCTTTGTTTCCCCCACCCATATCTGCTGAAATGATTTGCGAACCTGGAGCTGTGATTTCTGGTTTAATCAAAGCATCTGAAGAGCGCGCGTGATGAAAATCCTGTGATGGTGTCGATCAATGCCGGCTTTTCAATTTTTTCAGGGGACTGAAAGTTTACACTAACGATGTCTGACAGCATTTTGATTCGAATTTGATCACCGATCGCCTGAGTCACCATAATCGCAGGAATTGGAAACTGACCATTTCCACCCATCGCAAAAGCATCTCCAGGAGCGTTGTTTGTGACAATCGCACCGACAGCACCTGCCTCATACGCTCTCTTGAGCTTATCGGCAAAAGCCACTTTCCCGCGAGCAATCAAAGCTACTTTTCCCTTGAGGGACAATTTCTGAGCCTCCGTGAGATCAACATCTGCTAACCCAATATCCACCAGCGCTCCAGCGACGGCTCCAGCCTCACGCACAGGCTTAGAAATGGGCCCTTCAATAGCTTCCACCAGAACAGGTCCTTGAGTTCCCAAAACTAATTCCACAGCATCAAACTGCCAATTGTGAGAAGTGTGATCGATCCCCGCCGCCACAGAAAGCGCCTCTTCAACCACCGAAGGTGACCCCACAATATACGGAGTATCACCCGAGTTCCCAGCCGCAGCAATGACAGCCGTTCCTGCACGGGACAATCGGCCCATGGCTTCGCCATACAGAATATGTGGCGCCCCAAAAGAAGAGCCGAGTGACAGGTTCACGACATCCAACTGGTCATCCAATTTTCCATCTTTATTGGGATCTGCAGCGTATTCGAGGGCAGCGATCACCGTGCCATCCCCGGTGGAACCATCAGCTCCGAAAACTTTGATCGCGTACAGCACTGCCTCTGGCGCGACTCCCGAATAGGTTTCTACGTCATCGCCAATCCCTGCCACAGTGCCCGCCACATGAGTTCCATGCCCACCTTCATCGATCGGATTCAGATCGGGAGTAGGGACTCGGTTCGCAAAGTCTGGGGAACCGGCATCAAATTTTGTTCCGACAAGATCAATTCCACCGATGACTTTCTTATTAGGAAATAGGGGCGTTTCCTGATCAGGGTTCACCGCTTTAAAAGCGTCCACGGTACCCGGTCCTAGGAACATCGAGTGCGTGAAATCAATCCCTGTGTCGATAATTCCCACCGTCATTCCCTGACCTGTGAAGCCCGCGGCATGAAAAGCTTCAGCCCCAATGAAGTTCACTGAATTTTTCTCATTGAGTTTGAATCCCTCGCCCAGAGTCTCTATTGTTTTCGGTCTTGAAAACTTTCCTTCGCTTTCCACATAGGCCACATTGACCAGAGCGCGAATACTTTCAGCAAGGTCAATGGGGGCCACAATGGCAAAACCATTCAGGACCATTTTGTAAGTATAAAGAACTCGAATCTCTGACGAGAGGTCTTTCAATTTTACCAAAGCTTCTTTTTGTTCCAACTCAAGCTTGGCAAGAGCCGCTGGAGCAATCTGAAGCTGGCCATTCACTCGCTGCGCAGACTCCAGTAAAGGTTGGCCTTCCAATTTCACCACAGCGATGAAGTGAGTTCGATTCTGTGGACGATTACCAAAGAGCCCGACACCTTCTCCACCAAGAAATTCCTGTGTGCGAGATGAGGGCGTGCAACCCACAGAAAAAGCTAGCCCTAAGGCCAAGAGTAAGTTGATGATTTGAGATGATATTTTCATGAAAGGCCCTCCCTTTTCGGCGCTTGCGAGTTTCTAGTAGCCCCAGTTCAGAAATTCAAATAAAACTAAATCATGGCTTCTCTAAGAATCAGTTTCATAACGCTGTTGGCCTTCACCTCTGTGACTCTCAGTTCACAAATTGCTCAGTCATCACCACACCCTGCAACAGCGACCAGTGCCCTGATTGATCCACAGAAAGGTCTCTATTTCCTGACGCAGGGCTTTCGCCTTCCTGTGAAAGGCTCAGATTGGGTGACTTCAAATCAAGAAAACGAACAGGGAGTTTTATTCGAACTCAAATCTCGCTCTTCGGCGCGCTTTTCGGTGCGCTGGGAAGCACAGGCCACTTCGCCCACTCTGGAAAGCTACGCTAAAAAGTGGATGAGAGATTATTCGAGCTATGGTTTTGACCTCTTAGGAACAAAAACTTTCACGGAGAATCAAAATCGAGGCCTCCTCATCGACGTGCTTCATCGCAAATCCAACTTGCAAATGCGACAAGTTGTTTTCATGCAAAGCCCACGATTGGTTGTTCTCACCTGCTCCGATGAAAAAGTTCACTTTGATTCAACGCTGTCCCAATGCAATCAGCTGATTCGCAATTTTAGTTGGACTTCGACTTCCCAAAAAGCCCCGTAAAAAACTTTTTGATTTGCGCAAGAAGACCCTTTTGTACCACCACAGGCTGACGATGACGTCGGTGCGCGTGATGAGCATGACCGTGACGCGGCTTCTGATGAAGACGTCCGTTCTGGTGCTGTCCTTGCGGACGTGGTTGTCCATGCTGCGGTCTTTGCTGGCTCTGCTGAGGTCGTGCCGATCGCTCAGGTCTGTCTTGTCGGGGACCACGAGCTTGATGCTGTTGATCACGCTGCGGTCTTTGCTGGCTCTGCTGAGGCCGTGCCGATCGCTCGGGTCTGTCTTGTCGTGGACCTCGATCACCTCTTTGAGGCCGATCAGATCCCTGTCGGGGACCACGAGGCCCTCGATCATTGCGATCATTTCGATCTCTTCGCTCAGGACCGCGAGGTCCTCGGTTTTCAAAGTCTCTCGGAAAGGGCTGGAACTCAGTAATGAATTCAGTGTCTTCCATCCACCCAATGTTGATTTTGTGCTTCAAATAGTCTTCGATTCGAGCCAAAGCTTCCACATCCATATCTGATGCAAAAGAAAAAGCTCTTCCCTCCGCACCCGCACGGCCTGTTCGACCGATGCGATGCACATAAGTTTCAGAATCATTCGGAAGCTCGTAATTGATGACGAGATCAACCCCTTTGATATCAAGTCCGCGGGCTGCAACATCCGTCGCGACCAGAATATTCTGATCGTTCTCCGCTTTGAACTGCTCCAAAACACGATTTCTTTGTGCTTGAGTGATCAAGCTTGAAATCGCCATGGCAGGAATTCCGTTGTTGTTGAGAAACTTCGCGATTCTTTCCACGTTATGCTTGAAATTACTGAAGATGATCGCTTGTTTTGGATTTACTTTTTTCAACAAGGACAACAAATACTTTGGCTTTTCATCGTGACCCACATGAAAGAGCTCATCTTTCACGTTTTCAGCTTTAGCCTGATCGCGGCTCACATCGACTTCCACAGGCTCTGCTCCAAATTGGTAGGCTGTGTTCAGAACATCAAAATTGAGAGTCGCTGAAAACACCAGAAACTGCCGTTTCTCGGGAACTCGGCTCAAGACATATTTCATATCATCTTTGAAACCCATGTCGAACATTCGATCCGCTTCATCAAAAACAATCGCTCGAACTTGCTTGAGATCTACAAAATTTTCTTTGTAAAGATCAATCAAACGACCGGGAGTTGCCACGACGAAATCGAGTCCCGCTTTGAGAGCTTCTTTTTGTTTGTCGTAACCAGTGCCGCCATAAATGGGGTAACCCTTGAGGCCTGAGAACTCACTGAGCTTTTGAATGTTTTCATAAACTTGCTCGGCCAACTCGCGAGTGGGAACAAGAACCAAAATAAATTGGCCAGCTTTCCACTCTCCAAAAGATCTTTGCTTTTGTTCTCCAGTGACTTCGGTCCCTGAAGAATTTTTGGCGCGCAGAATTCGGTCCATCAAAGGAATCAAAAATGCCGCTGTTTTTCCAGTCCCTGTTTGCGCAAGTCCGGCGACATCTTTCCCTTCAATGATATGAGGCATGACGGCTGCTTGAATCGGAGTGCAGTCGCTGTAACCTAGTTTGTCGATGGATTGTTGAAGCGTGGGCTCAAGTTGCAGATCAGTGAATTTCAAAGTACTCATCCTTCAATAATTTTGTCCCCTAAAACCTACTCGATGGGACCTAGTCCTGTAAACTCTTTCAAAAGCTTTATGAAAGCTTCTGGTTGATCGTAATGAACCCAATGGCCACTTTGGGCAACTTCTTTTCCCTGAATGTGTGGGTTTGATAGTGCCATGCGTTGAAATACTTCTCGTGTTAAATCTTTTGAGTTTTCCCCTCGGATCACAAGCGTGGGCATCGGCAATGCTCTGAGCTCCTTCCAGTGGTCTTGAGCTCTTCCCTGAACTACGCTCATAATCATGGCTTCTTTTGAAAAACGCCAGTCGGCTGTCCCATCAGGGTTTTCAATGATATTTGAGTAAAAATAAGATCCCAAGGTTTGTGGCTGATCATAGTTTTGCGCCAGCTTTGGAAACTCATTCATAAAGAACTCTTTAGCGCGCAGTTTACTTTGAAAAGGGGTCGGCACCAATCCCAGAAGGGTTCGGTAATACTCAGGAGCCTCCGGCCGCGAGTCTGGACCGATGTCCTCGATCACTAAGCGCTCCACTTTCTCAGGAAATTTATGAGCGAACATAATGGCATTTCTGCCGCCCAGCGAGTGGCCTACAAGTATAATTTTGGACCAACCCAACTCTTCCAAAATCAAAGCTAAATCGTCGGCATAATCTTCGGGAGCATAACCGGTGACAGGCTTCATGGATTGCCCATGGCCCCGTTGATCAAAGGTGAGAACTCGCTCCGTGGATGCTAAAGCTGTGGCAATTTTTCGCCAGTTCAATCCATAACCCATCAGGCCATGAAGAAAGACCCACTTCCGCCCCTCATCGGGCCCATAAAGTTGGTAATTGAACTGAGATAAATATGATGCCATAAAGATTCTCTGGTTATGTCGGAACTTAAACAAAAACCTCATCTTCACGCAAGCTGGATTGATCCCGCCGCCAAAGAAATTGTGCGAAATTTGCAGAATCAAGGCTTTACTTCCTATCTTGTGGGAGGCTGCGTTCGGGATCTTTTAGCCGGAGTGGTCCCTAAAGATTTTGACATCGCAACCAATGCCGAACCGAACCAAGTTCGTAAACACGTTCGCGGTGCTTACGTCATTGGGAAAAGATTTCGCCTTGTTCTCGTTAAGAGAGGCGCTCAGCAGTACGAAGTGGCCACGTTCCGCCGCGAAATGCAGCCCGAGGATCTCGAGACAACCGAAGAAACTGTGGAAGCTGAAGAAACCACAGCACCTGTTGGTGATAATTTCTTTGGAACAGCAGAGCAAGATGCTCTCCGCCGGGATTTCACCATCAATGCTTTGTTTTACGATCCGATCAAAAACAATCTTCTCGACTATGCCAAAGGACTTCCAGACATCGAGAGTCGGACGATTCGCATGATCGGCGATCCCGCCCAAAGAATTGTAGAAGATCCCATTCGCAGTCTGCGAGCGATTCGGCTAGCTCACAAATTGGGCTTTCATATCGAAGGCCAGTTCCGTGAAAATATCCGGGGACTCGCAGATCGCGTAGCTCTCAGCGTCTTACCTCGACGGCGAGAAGAGTATCTCAAGTTCCTCCGCCTCTCTGACCCCCTCCCTGCTCTCGCAGAACTTTTTGATCTTGAGCTGATGAAAGTTCTTTTACCCACTTTGACACTTATTTGGTCAGACAGCGAAAAGCTCGATGCTTTCAGGCTCTACTATCAAGCTCGAAAGTCGCTCACTGAGGATGCCTCGATCCCGATTCAAGTCTATTTGCCCTTTATTTTTGCATGTTGGAAAGCTTTAGAAAATGAGCCCAATGCCAAGGGTCTTTTGAATAACTTGATGAAAGATGAACTGGGAATGTTCAAATCCGAACAGGCCTTCATTCTTGATGCGATGGAAATGTCTTCAAATTTTCCTGCCGTGTCTTCATTTTTGAAGCGAGGGCACCGTCGTCGATCAGGGTTCCTGAAGACTGAAAGCTTGATTCCCGCCCTGATAATTGCAGAGAAGGATTTTTTGATGCAGCCATCGGAGATCCTTTTCTGGAAACAGCAATTGGGTCGAGCCTTTATGCAGCCTTTTGAGCCCACGAGCGCACAACCAAGCCAGAAAGTTGATCCAGATCAGCAGACTCAATAAGAGCGCCCAGCTCATGGGCAGCTTTCGGCATTCCGTAAACTACGCATGATCGCTCGCTCTGACCATAGGTATGAGCACCCGCCTGCTTCATTTGAAGCAAACCTTCAGCGCCGTCTTTACCCATTCCTGTGAGAATCACACCGATCGCGTTCGCTCCCGCAATTTTTGCCACACTCTTCATCAGATAGTCGGCGGCAGGACGTACGCCATGAAGGAGAGGTTCCTGGTGCAGCTTGACTTGGTAGTAAGCTCCACTTCGCGTGAGCTCCATGTGAAAGTTCCCAGGTGCAATGAGCACCCGACCTGGCTGGACTCGATCACCTTCTTGGGCCTCTTTGACCTCAAAAGGAAATCCGTCATTCAAGGCTTGCGCAAAACTCTTAGTAAATCCTGGAGGCATATGCTGCACAACAACCGTACCAGGAATATCGGACGAGAATCCTGACAGAAAAACTTTCAGTGCTTCAGTTCCGCCAGTACTCGAAGCGACAGCCAAAATCTGATGCGTCGTTTTCGAAAGAGCCGCAGGTCCCGTCTTAGCTATTGATTTTATCGGAGCCACCGTTGGAGCGAGTAAACGCGCTCGGGCCGCCATTCTGATCTTATCTTGAATGCTCTGAGCCATAGACTCAAGAGTTTGAGTCACGTCCATGGAAGGCTTCTCAATCACGTCAATAGCGCCGGCTTCGAGGGCCTTGAGGGCTGTCTCTGAGCCTTCTTTGGCGAGCGAGCTGACGATCAGCGTTCTGGTCGGCATGTGCTGCATGACCTTTTGAAGGAATGAAATTCCATCCATTCGTGGCATTTCCACATCAAGAGTCATCACATCTGGCCTCAGCTCCACCAGCTTTTCTCGGGCCACATAGGGATCGGGCGCGACAGCAACCACTTCCATGTCTTGAGCCATAGAAACAATCTTACTCAAAAACTTTCGAATCAATGCTGAGTCATCAACAATCAGAACTTTGATCTTTCCACTCACTTGCTGCCAACGATCTTCTGGTACACAGCTCTCGCGAGAGGCTTTACTTTCGGACACTTCATAGCTCCTGATTCAGAATGGCCAAGAATCAAGTAACCTTCAGGGCTCAATTGATCAGCAAGGAAGTCAATGACTTGAGCTGTTGTTGGTGGATCAAAGTAGATCAAAACATTTCTACAAAAGATGAGGTGAAACTGAGTTTGAAACTTATGATCATTGTGGACTAAATTAAATGGCGCAAAACGAATCATTTTGTTGAGTTCGTCATTAGCTTGCCATACTTTCTGCTTCCCTTCTAAACGATGGAAATACTTTTTCTGGAGATAACCAGGAAGTCCTTCCATTTCAGATTCTGTGTAAATACCATTCGTCGCCTTCTGTAATACTTGAAGGTCAATGTCAGTGGCTAAAATTTTTGTTCTTGCGAGCTGAGAGGGATTCAAAGCCTCCTGCACACAGATCGCTAATGTATAGGGCTCTTGCCCGGTTGAGGCCGCAGCACACCAGATTCGAAGATCTTGAGGCTTTTGAAAGTGACCTTTGAGGTAGTTTTTCAAAAAATCAAAATGAGCTTCTTCTCTAAAGAAATGGGTCTTATTGGTAGTGAGTGCCGAGATAAATTCCTGGATGACCTTGCGGTCTTCACTCTCTACGACATTTCGAAGTTCATCGATATCAGTAACTTTCAGACGTCGCATCAGCTTGGACATTCTATTTTTGACCAAAGCTTCGTTCTTCGAAGAGAACGGTAGATTCACGCCCGAAAGCTCAAACATTTTTTTGGCAAAAAAGTCGAAGTCCTTCCTTGGCAGATCAAAGTCATCATTGATGACGGGAACTTCAAAAGCAGGCTTTTTAAAAGCTAAACTCATGCAGCCACCGCTTCCGACCTTGTTTCGCTCTTAGTTTGAGTGAGAGCGGTCGGATCTAGGATGAGCACAGTTCTTCCGTCACCCATGATGGCGGCCCCTGCCACTTCTGGAATGTTCTGGCCTGTAGTTAGTGGTTTTACAACCACTTGCGACTGCCCAATAACGTCATCGACAGGAAGTGCCATCACTCCGAACATCGATTCAATAACAATCAACATGGTTTCTTCTCTCTGCTCCCGGAGAGAGCTCTTCTCTGCTTCAATTTTAGCAGTCATCTGACTCAACAGTCCTAGTGCGCTCTTAATATCAATCACCGGCACCAAAGATTTTCTGATCATCACCACTGAGGCACAGCCAGGCACCTGAGTATAGTCCTTCGGCGTGGCTCGAACAATTTCTCGAATCGAATGAATCGGAAGAATGAATTTGCAACCTTCGATCGCAACGAGAATTCCATCCGTGATGGCTGTCGATAGTGGAATCGATAATCGAAAGGTGGTTCCTTGGTGGCGCTTTGAAGCGATATCAATCTTTCCGTTAATCTTTTCAAGATTTGATCGCACAACATCAAGTCCTACACCTCGACCTGAAAGATCACTGACTTGGTCCGCAGTTGAAAACCCAGGAGCAAAGATGAACTGAAATACTTGCTCATCAGGTAGTGTACTGGGATCGATATGGCTGGGAACAAGACCCTTTTCGACAGCTTTTTTTAGAACTTTCTCACGATTGATGCCGCCACCATCATCCACAATTTCAATAATGACACTCCCCCCGGATTGTTTTGCTGAGACAACGAGGGAGGCTGTGGCTGGTTTGTTGTTTGCAGCTCTCAAATCTTGAGATTCAATTCCGTGATCAAGGGCATTGCGCACTAAGTGTGTCAACGGATCTCCGAGAATTTCAAAAACAGTTCTCTCAACCTCCGTGTCCTCACCCATGAGCTTGAGCTCGACTGGCTTTCCCAAAGTCAAAGAAACGTCTCGGACAATTCTTTGAATTTTCAAGAACAATGACTTGAGAGGTGTCATGCGAATACTCAAAGTCTTATCATAGAGTTCTCGCACCAGCTTATCGAGCTGATCAACAATGGCTGCAAGCCTTGGATTCGATGTTTCTTTGACAGCGTCATCGTGGACAAGCTGATTTTTGAGAACCACAATTTCTCCAACAGCATCCAAAACTGAGTCCAATCGCAAAGTATCAACTTTGATCGAAGCGCCTTGTTTCTGTGCTGGTTTCCGCTCGGCCTTTGTGGTCTCCGTGGCAGCCACCGCTGGAGCTGCAGGCTCTGTTTTGGGCGCTACACTGAGAATAGGTTGCGGCTTTGAAGCGACTTCTGGTTCTGAGGCTGTGGGTGGCTCAAGAGCGATGTCTGGGACCAAGATTTTTTCCTCGGTCTTTCCCATCATCGCTTCAAGCTCAGCGAGAAGTTCATAGTTCGTGTGATCTTCCGTGGCCGGCTGGTCTACCACAGGCAGTTCAGTGGGAATTTCTACGGGGGGCGCTGAGTGATCTTTCACTTCCCCGCCGCAGGATGCGATATGACCTTTGAGCTTTTGCGTGAGTTCGGTGGTATCCCACAATTCTTCTGTTTTTGTTTGAAGACTGTGGACGCGTTTTTTCAGCATGTCTCCGCTGCGAAGAAGGCAAGAAATAATCTCAGAGTTCACAAGGCTTGGATTTAACCTCAGAAGAGCAAGAAGATCTTCCATCACATGGGCAAATTTTCCCAAGTCAGGAAAACCAACAGCAGCAGCTCCTCCCTTGATGGAATGTGCAACTCGAAAAATTTGAGCCAGATCTTCTTCAGGGTTTTGTCCACCCTCTAAGCCCAACATAGATTCTTCATAGTGCTCGAGCATAAAAGAAGACTCCTGAAGGAATTCAGTCTGCAGCTCCTCAAAGAATGCATCACTCATGATAACTCCCTATTTTTTCCAAAGGTAAACATCGGTCTTCTGACCCTTTGAATTTTGTGCCTTTGCACAATATTAAGCAGAACTGGACCCTCGACTGTGAAGCCTGTCTCAATCCGACAAGTTTAAGTTTTCACCTAGCCCCTTAAGCTCCTGATCAAATCTCTCGAAAAGGTAGGGGACAAGAGAGGTAGCCATGGCAGAAATAGCAAAACCCGGTCAGTATCTGACTTTTCATTTAAAGAGTGAGCAGTATGGTTTGGCCATTGAAACGGTTCGAGAAATTAACCGCGTGGGCGAAATCACTCCAGTTCCTAAGACACCTACATTTATGAAGGGTGTGATGAATCTTCGTGGGAAAATCATTCCCGTGGTGGACCTCCGAGTAAAATTCGGAATGGAATCTCAAGATTACACTCGAGACACTTGTATTATTGTTGTGGATTCTGAAATTGGCCAAGTGGGAATGATCGTTGATGCCGTGAAAGAAGTGGCTGATCTCACTAAAGAGCAAATTGAGCCACCGCCAGTTCTTGGCAACGAAGCTCAACTGTCTTTTGTAAGAGGAATGGGAAAGCTCGAAAACCGAGTCATCATTCTGGTGGATGTGGTCGCCGCCCTCTCTCATGAGAATCTCATGGAGATTTCAGATATTTCTAAAACGAATTCACCAGCAGCCGCTTAAAGCTGAACTGCTTCTTTCGTGATAGCATGGCTATTGATGCCATGCTTTTCATACAGTTCTTGAGCCGTATAGGCTGACTGCCCAAACTCTCCCTGAACCGCCAAGACTTTTGCCTTCAAGGCGAACCCGGCCAGAGTCAACTCCGACACTAAAAACTGCGCGGCTCCTGAAGTCTTCTGGTGATCCTCAGCCAGCACAATTTTTCCTTGCGCCGATTTCAACAAATCTTTCCATTTGGACACTGCTTGCAATTGAGTTCCGCGAGACGGGTGAACCATAGCTACTTTTCTTCCTTGATTTTTCAGGGCTTGCCCCGCCTGAACCACTTCTTGAAAAATTGATCCAAAACCGACGAGAATCACCTCGGGTTCACTATCACCGAGGAAAACTGGCTCTTCTGTCGAGTACTTGCTTGCACCAAAAGTTTTAGGGAAATTTTCACGGCCTAAAAAGAAAATGCTGGAATGAGGAACTTTTCCCGCTTTGCGATCTTGGGCAAACTTCTCGATCACTTGGTTCATGAGGCCTTCCGCTTCTTCACTGCAACTCAAGAAATAGACATCCACGTGAGGGATGGAACTGGCCATCGCAAAGTAACTGAGCGCTTGGTGGCTTGCACCGTCCGCTGCATCTTGAAAACCTGTATGGGAGTAAACACAGATCATCGGCGCTTGAGATAAAGACGCCATGGTCAGTGGCAAGGCACCTTTGGTCACACCAAACTGTGCAAAGGTGTCAACGACCGGGATCAATCCCTGCTTCGAAAGACCGGCTGCCGTTGAAACCATGTTACTTTCCGCAACCCCAACATCAAAGGAATATTGCGGAAACTCTTTTCTAAAACCTGCTACTCCTGTGGATCCTGGTAAATCCGAAGTCACCGAAACAACCGGAAGACCTTTTTTGCAAGCGTTGACCATTGCGGCTGAAATTCCCACTTGAATTTTTTCGCCAGTATCGGGCTTCTTGGTCGCTTTGATTTTTGCTTCCCAGTCCTTGAGCTCCTGAATCCACTGATCAAATAACTCAGGGTACTTTTCCCCATCATAGATTTCTGTCAAAAAAGCCGGGAGCTCCGTGGGGCTCTTCAATGGAAACCCATGCCCGCCGGAACTTGATTCCGCCGTTTTCTTTGTACCAATACCTTTGATGGTCTTTGCGTGAATGGCGACCGGAACTTGAGGATTCTTTTCAGCAGACTCGATGGCTTGAGAGATCATGTCATAGCACTGTTGCAAGTGATGACCGTCGTCGAGCTTTAACACTTTCCAACCGAGAGCTTCCAAAGTTTTGAAAGTGGGCTCCATGGAAAAACTCTCTTTGTCGATGCGCCCCGAAAGTTTGGTGTTGTTATCGCTGATGATGAGGACAAAGGGATTCATTAAGTTCTGACGAGCCAAACCCGGAATCGCTGCCATGGCTTCTCTGGCTTCACCTTCCATGCATGCGCCATCAGAAATGACAGTCACAGTGACACGATTATTTTTCAGTAATCGATCCCCCAGCGCTAAACCTTGTGCTTGGGGAAAAGCAGATCCCAAAGGTCCGTTGCTCAAATAAACACCTTCAGGAAATAAATGAGATTCACCATGTCCCGTCAGGGGACTCTTGATACTGCGAAATTCCTTGAGCGATTCGAGTTTCAAACCGGCAAGACCGTAGTTCGCTTTCAATGCATAGATTCCATTTTCACAATGACCCGCATCGTTCACAAAATTAAAAGCTTGGTTCCAAGGCTTTCTCGAGGCTTCAGCTTTTTCAAACATGTGAGCATGAAGGGCAGAAAGAAGCTCGGCAAAAGCTGCTGGCCCCCCGTAGTGGCAAGCAGCTCCGCCCAACACTGCGTACATATCCATCACTGCCACCAGCGCTCGCGTTGACCGAGGATCAACGGCTTTCAATGTTTGGCCAGACGCGCTTTTGAGTGGGACAGCAAAATGAGGTTCAGATTTGGGATTCCCATGAAGTTTTTGGGGTGTGGGAAGGACTTCGTTCAGCATAACGCTCCCTTTTAGTTTGACTTCAATCTCCTCTTTTTTATCCTGCTTCCTATGAGTCATGGTCAATGGAATTCTGTGTCTTTACCCAAAGTTGAACTGCATCGGCACCTTGAAGGAGCTCTGCGCTTTTCAACCGTGTTAGAGCTCGCTCGCAACGCCGGAATGGACGTTCCTGAGGATCGACTTTCGGCTCAAAAAATGTTTCTCGTTGAAGAGCCCATGGTGGACCTTGGCACTGTTCTCAAAAAATTTTTGAACACTCAAAAGCTTCTTTCCTCGGAAGAAATCCTGAGTCGCATCACCTTTGAGGCCATTGAAGATGCTTATGAAGATGGAATTCGAATTCTTGAACTGCGATATGCTCCCACCTTCATTGCTGAGGGGCATCCGCATTTGGACTACAAGAAAATTCATCGAGCTATTCTCAAAGGGGCTGAGCTCGCTAATAAGTTTCCTGTTGCTGTTGGTTTTATTTGTATTTTCCAAAGAATTCTTCCTCTCGAAACCTCAAAAAAAGTTCTTCATTTTTTTCTCGATCACCGACAAGATTTCATCGGTGCTGATCTCGCAGACGATGAAGCCTTTCGACCTGCGAAAGATTTCTCTCCACTTTTCCAAGAACTGGTCAGACACAATGTGCCCATCACGATCCACGCGGGCGAAGCTTTGATTCCTGAGGCTGCCCAAAATGTGATGGATAGCCTGGAGATCCTGGGGGCCCGCCGCATTGGTCACGGGCTGCAGATTGTTAAATCTCCACAAGCCCTTAAAAAAGTGATCGCGGCAAAGGTTCCCCTCGAGATTTGCCCGACCAGCAATTATCTCACCCAAGCAATTCCTGATCTTCAATCACATCCGATCAATCAATTAAGACAAGCGGGAGTTCTGGTCACTGTGAATTCGGATGATCCCGGTATTTTCAATTACAAGCTTTCGGATGAATACAATTTACTTCATCGGCATTATGGTTGGTCCGAAAGTGATTTTACAAAGGCCAATCAAATTGCATTTGATGCGAGTTTTATTCCTAACGAGATCAAAAATAGATTTTGGCCATCAGCCAAGAGGTCCTTATGAGAACTTTTTACCCAGAGATCCCTTGTCACCATTCTTTCTTTTTGAAAGTCTCCTCGATTCACACACTGTACGTCGAAGAAGCTGGAAATCCCAAGGGTATTCCTGTGGTGTTTCTCCATGGAGGACCTGGTGGAGGAATCAACTCCGATCATCGTCGCTTCTTTAATCCTGAAAAGTATCGCATCATTCTGTATGATCAGCGGGGTTGCGGAAAGTCGACTCCTCATGCGGAGCTTCGAGAAAATACAACTTGGGATCTGGTCGCTGACATCGAGGAAATTCGTCAAGAACTCAAGATCGAAAAATGGATCGTGTTTGGTGGCAGCTGGGGCTCAACACTTGCCCTTACTTACGCCATTTCTCACCCTGACCGGGTCCAAGCTTTGTGTTTGCGCGGAATTTTTCTGTGTCGCCCTTCAGAAATAAAGTGGTTCTATCAAGAGGGCGCCAGTCACCTGTTCCCAGATTTTTGGGACATGTACCGAGATCATATCCCTGCCGATGAACGCCATGATTTTGTCATTGCTTACCACCAAAGGCTCATTCACCCTGATGAGAAAGTTCGCTTGGAAGCCGCTCGCATCTGGAGCAAATGGGAAAGTGCAACGAGCTATCTGCATGTGAACACTCGAGCCATTGATGAGTTTGATGAGCCCCACAAAGCTCTCGCTTTTGCGCGCATCGAATGTCATTACTTTGTGAACAATGCTTTCTTCCCCACCAAGAACTACATCCTCGAGAATATCTCTAAGATTCAACACATTCCCGGAGTGATTGTTCAAGGTCGCTACGATGTGGTTTGTCCACCTCGCTCAGCTTGGGAACTTCATCGCGCTTGGAAGAATTCAGAGCTTGTGATGGTTCCCGACGCCGGCCATGCCGCCTCAGAACCAGGAATTCGCAGCGCTCTCATTGAGGCCATGGATCGATTTTGTAAATAATTCCTGTCAGAATTCTAACAGTTGAAATAAGAAAGACCTGAGGCAAACCCCCGCTTTCGATAAGCTTTTCTTATGAACCTGATCAAAAGAATGATTTTGCCTTTTTATACCCCAATCGTGTTTATTGCCCGTGAAGCTGCTCCCGAGTGAGTGGTGGAACCTGAAAGACCTAAGACTCCTTGGTCCTTCAGGCTTCAGAGGGGGAAGAGGGGGTGCAAACCCCCCTCTTTAATCAAAGAAGCGCATACAAAACGGAGTCAACACTAGGGGGAACCATGAGCACACAGCTGAACAACATCACAAAAAAATTAGTGATGATTTCATCCATCATGGCACTGGTCGCGTGCCAAAAACCTGCAGAACAAAGCCCCTATCTCGAAGAGACGTTCAGTCTCGAGAACGGAATCGTGGGCGGAGAAGAAGTGAATGCCGCAGATCCTATCGCTGCTTCAACAGTGATGATCGTGGATATTCTTTCACGCCAAATCTATTGCACAGGCACTTTGATTTCTAAAAACTTGGTTCTCACAGCAGCTCACTGTACTCAAAGAAATCCTCGCACAATGGCCATTGGATTCTCTCGAACGATGCCAACGGCAGGGTCAAAACTTGAAGCCCGCCAAGTGGTCGGTGGAATGGTTCACCCTGATTGGCCAAAGTTGACTGAAAAAAAAGAAAAGAACTGGGGCGATGTTGCTGTTTTGAGATTTCAAGGCGATGTGCCAGCCGGCTACAAACCAGCAGTTCTCTTAAGCTCTTCGGTGACACTGGTGAATGGTCGCGCAGCAACTTTAGCTGGATACGGCTTGCAAGACATGGCCACTCAAAAAGAAGCTGACTCTTTGATGAAGACAGAAGTCCGCATCTCTGACGCTAAATACTCAGAGACGGAAGTGTTGTTTGAACAATTTCAAGGTCGCGGAGCTTGCCACGGCGACTCCGGCGGGCCAGCACTGGTCACTGCAAAAGGAAGAGCGATCGTGTTCGGAGTGACTTCTCGATCAGCCACAATGGCTGGTGGAAGAAACTGCTTGGAAGGATCTATCTACTCAAGTGTACCTGCGAAGCTCGAGTTCATCAGATCTGCGGCGAATCAGTTAAATGCTCCTGATTTCAGGCCAGCTCCGATTCCGCAACCGAATTTCTAATTTGAATCCAAAAACCGACCCACAAGGTCGCGAACGACACCGGGCTGGTCATACCAGACCCGGTGTCCTGCTTTGGGGACCACTGAAATCTGGATATTGGAACCAGTGAGTCTGTCTTTGAGCTTCATGTACCTACGATCGTATTCGCCGACGACAAATAATACCGGAACAGACGAGTTGTTCAAGATCGCTGTGTAGTCTTGCTGAGAGGCTGGAGACCACTTCTCGAGTATCAATGCCAGCACCTCTCGGTCAAAATCAGCTTCTCTGCGCTCAGGCTCGGCCTGAGAGCCCTCAAATATAGGCAATGAATTCCAAGCTGAGACGACTTTTTCCCACTCTTCATTGCGAAAGCGCGCAGCCCACTGAGAATCCCAGATCTTGCGAGCTGCCCTTTCCTCTTCAGGAAAATAGAACTGCGCGGCCAACAGGACGAGTTTCTTCACTCGCTGGGGGGAATGATGAAAAGCGCTGAAAGCTAAACGACCCCCTAAAGAATATCCAACGAGATGAATGGGATTTTGCACTGCTGAGAAAGTCTGTTGATTCCAAAATGCTCGTCCCCAATCTTCGAGCGAAGTCGCAGGACCTAAATCTGTCATTGTCAAATAATCCCAACATTTCAGATCTGGTCTGATCAACTGAAGATCTTGCGGGTCACCTAAAAATCCATGCAAACCAATTTCGAGAGTCTTCATAGCTTTTGGTAGTCCGACCACCAAAGTTCGGATTGCTTTTCATCTGGTTGCACTTCGAGAATGACAGAATCAGGAAGTGACTTCAAGTGTTCAGGTTTTTCGATTTTTAAATAACTCCAAGAAAACATTTCTGCCCATTTTTGAAACTGCAGTTGGTGTCGATTCAAGAAAATTTCGCTTTTCTGAATATTCTTGAAAATCATTCCACCACCGTTATTAATAACAACCAACCGATGTTTCGCAGACTCTAATTGTCCTGAAATCCACAGGGCATTCAAATCATAAAGAGCTGTGAGGTCACCGATCACACACCAATTTTCTTGGCTTGAGTCTGAAAAACCAAAAAAACTCGAGATTTGTCCATCGATCCCATTGGCGCCCCGATGACCAAAAACAGAAGCATACTTTGTCATCACCGAGGGAACGAGATCCCACTCACGAATCGGCAGTGAATTTCCCAAGTAAAGATTTTGATTCTGAACTTTTTGATTTAAATGAAACATCCACGAAGGCTCGGCCAGGGGATACTTTTCAATCAGGCTTTGAATCTTGGAGCGCAGCTCCTGATCGATGGCCCTCATTTCATCCAGAACTCCCGCTGACTTCTCACTCTTAAATCGGCGCAAGCTTTGGTGACCAATCAAGTGCAAGCTGGCTCTGGAGAGACCTCGATAATCATTAGCAGCCACTGCGGCCACGGGAATCTGAGAGTACTTGCCCTCAAGCTCTCGCCAAAATCTTAAGGTCGGCACTCCGCCAATTCTCAAAATGCTCTGTGCTTTTCCCAATTGAAAGGCTTTTTCCACGGACTTTTCCCCACCCTTGAGCAAGAGATGCTGCAAGCGAGATTCACCACGGAGTTGAGACAGAGTCTCTGCGTAGATGGGAGCATCCAATTGAACTAAAAACTCAGTGACAGGCCCCACCCAATCAGGAGCCAGCGGCCCTGCGATCACCAAAGGATTTTTCAAAGTCCTCTGCGTGCTCGGAGCTTCTATCGACGGCTGAAATTTAGCCTCGAAAGCAACCATCCCTATTTCTTGAGGCACACCACCATACAAAGGCTCGTCGAAGCAAACATTCACATGCAGCGGACGCTGTCGACTCCATAGTGAAAAGTCCAGGGGCTCATCAGTCGCTTCGATATCGAGACAAGTGTCTGTGTATGTTCCAAAAATGCCCACTTGCTCAATCGTCTGTGGTGCTCCGGTCTTACGATAAGATCTCGGTCGATCAGCGGTGAGAAGCACCAGTGGCAAAGAAGAGTAATTCGCCTCTACACAGGCCGAAAGCATCTCACTCACAGCTGTTCCCGACGTAGTCACCACAGCCACAGGTTGATGGGTGCGCGAAATTCTTCCCAGAGCAAAAAAGGAAGCTGATCTCTCATCAAAGAAATGAAAGAGCTTGAGCTCTTTTGATTTTTCAAGTGTTAAAACAAAAGGAGAATTGCGAGCCCCCGCACAGAGACAAAACTCGCGAACGCCTTGATTGACAAGATTTTGCAAAACAAAGTGAGCCAGCTCTAAACTTTTCACACCGGGATCCCTAACGTACTTTTCACCGAGTTCATTTTAGCCATCAACTCATCCCACTCTCGTGGCATCTGACTGTCTTTGACCAATCCACATCCGGCATGAATTAAAAGCTGTCCTTGATCCCACATGAGATTTCTGATCGCCACCAGACACAGAGATTGATCTTCTGCGAGCGGAAAAAGAACAGGTGCGCCAAAAATTCCGCGATCCTTTTGGTAAGGCAAATCCTTCATCCACTGTAATCCATAGTTTCTTGGGTAAACACCCAAAGCTGCCGTGGGATGCAACTGGAGCGTGAGTTCCTGATCATCAAAATTATGAGCTTGCAGGTGAATTTCACTCTTCAGGTGAAACAATGTGGAAAGCTCAAGAACCTGAGGACCTGAAACTTGGGCTTGGCC
Organism: Pseudobdellovibrionaceae bacterium; assembly: GCA_046315835.1. Taxonomy (GTDB): domain Bacteria; phylum Bdellovibrionota; class Bdellovibrionia; order Bdellovibrionales; family Bdellovibrionaceae; genus JAJTIC01. Next base: position 33,324 of record JBKCXY010000190.1, read on the forward strand.
CCACTTTTTGAGCCGCTCACAAATATCCTTAACCACCAATTGGTGCTCCGCCATTTCCTTTTGATCTTTCAAAAGATGAGGCCTTCGGTCCGCTTCAATTTTAGGGCAGGTGCCTGCCAGTGCCATGGTCGATAGATTTTCCCCACGACGATGAAAAAGAATTTCAGGAGTTACCCCGAGAATTCCTGAATTCTCGTTCCAAAGCCCATAGGGATAGGACTGGCTTTTTACACTCAGAGCAGAGACCAACAAAAAGGCTTTCTCGGAGAGACTTAAGCGATGTTCCGCTTGAGTTCGAATCACTGGGACCGCTTTTTCGATCTCGCCGCGAAGAATGCGACCCATAATCTCTCGGAAAGACTGTTCAAAAAGTGCCCGGCTCGGGGCCTGCCAAGAGGGTAAAAAAGCTTCCAGTTTAAAGTTTTTTGTCAATAGGGAGACGAGTTCCTGTCGAGACACACGAATCTTTTGAGAGAACTTTCGAGCACTGATGCTGGGGCCAAAAAAATCGGTATAACATATTGTATTTATTGAACTATTTGCGCCTTCTTCAGCCCCATAGAAAAGCCACATTTCCCCGTCTGGGAGAGCGATAAAGGCCCCACTTTGAAGAAACTGATTTAATCCATTTGGAGACATGAATACTCCGTCAAAATACAACCCAATAATTCTGATTCCTTATGATACTCTGATAGTATAAACCATGGAACGAAAAGTATTATTATGAAGACTCTCGACACAACTCATCTTTCATCTGCCCAACCAACGGACCAGTGGACCAACGGGAAAACTCGTCCTGTCCAAGTTCAGAACATCACTTTTGGTGGTCCTGAATTTACGGTCGTGGCCGGCCCTTGCTCGATTGAATCTTTTGATCAGTTTCTGACCACCGCTCAAGCTGTAAAGTCGGCAGGAGCAGTGATGTTAAGAGGAGGAGTCTGGAAACTCCGCACTTCTTCTAAAACTTTCCAAGGTTTGGGACCCGAGGCTTTTGGTTTTATCAAAGAAGTCCTCAAGCAAACTGAGATGATGTTGGTCAGTGAAATTACAGACCCACGACAAATTGAGATTCTCGATGATTATGTGGAAATGTATCAAGTGGGCTCTCGCAACATGCACAACTATGCCCTTCTCAAGGAGCTGGGACAAACTCGAAAACCAGTCATGCTCAAAAGAGGCTTTTCTGCTTTTGTGGATGAGTGGTTGAAAGCGGCTGAGTACATCACCGCGGGTGGTAACGAAGGCGTGATTCTCTGCGAGAGAGGAATTCGGACCTTTGAAACAGCCACCAGAAATACTCTCGATCTTAATGCCGTCGTTTACGCCAAAGCAAATACCCATTTCCCAGTGATCGTAGACCCTTCTCACGCCGTCGGCGTAAGAAAACTCGTTCCTCAATTGGCTTGGGCTGCAGCCGCGGCCGGTGCTGACGGAATTATTGTCGAAGTCCACCCACGACCTGAAGAAGCCCTCTCTGATGGCCAACAAGCACTCACAATCAACGATTTCAAAATGATGATGCAAAGACTAGAAGCAATTCTGAATGCTGTGGGACGCCCTTTGCATAAACTCGAGAAGTAAAATGCCAGAATTGAAGCATTCTCCTCAACCTGAAAAGATTCGTGAGATGTTCTCGAAAGTCGCTTCGAAATACGATCAGGCAAATTCAGTTCTATCCATGGGCATTCACCACCTGTGGAGAAAAAAGCTCGTTCGCTTGGCGGAGGTTCAGCCCGGCATGAGTGTCCTCGATTGCGCGACAGGAACTGGTGATCTTGCGATTGAGTTTAAAAAAGCCGTGGGTGCTAATGGGAAAGTCGTGGGAACAGATTTTTGTGAGGAAATGCTCGCTCCCGCGCCAGGTAAGGCTGCCGACAAAAATCTCGAAGTTAAATTTGAACAAGCAGATGTCACGAATCTCAACTATCCCGATTATTCTTTTGATCGCTCCAGCATTTCATTTGGAATTAGAAATGTGGGGGACCCCGTCAAAGGTCTTTCAGAAATGGCTCGAGTCACAAAGCCTGGTGGCTATGTCATGGTGCTGGAGTTTGGACAAGTGGATGTGCCCGGCTTTGCACAAATCTACGAGTTTTATTCGACTAAAATTTTGCCTAAGATTGGTGGCCTCGTAACTGGTCAAACCGAAGCTTACGAGTACCTCCAGAAATCTTCTGCCGCCTTTCCTTGCAAACAAGAATTTGCAGACCTCATGATGTCGACAGGTCGTTTTTCTGAGGTGAAATTCTGGTCTCTGACGGGTGGGATTGCGTATATTTATCGAGCCCGAGTGAGAACACCAGAGTCATGATCTTCTCTCGATCGAACCCTTGGACCGAGAGCTTTGTAGAAGTCGCTCATCGCCAAGTGCGACATTGGTCTTCAAATACTCATCCTAAAAAGATTCTTCTTATAGCTCATGGTCAAGGTGAGCACGCGGGCCGCTATGAACACTTCACACATTTTTTAAATCGTGAAGTCGATCAAATCTTTGCGATCGACCATCTGGGGCATGGGAAATCGCGTGGGGCTCGCGGGCACATTGAAACTTTCAAAGATTACACCGAACCTTTGAAAGAACTTATTCTTTGGGTCAAAGCTCAGTCTCCAGATGCGCAACTTCACTTATTGGGTCATTCGCTAGGAGGACTGATCGTCCTTCAGCTCATCCAAGAAAATTTGAATTTACCCCTTAAATCTGCGATCGTGTCTGCACCACTTTTAGATTTGGCGTTCCCAGCTCCTCCGCTCAAGAAATTCTTTGGAGAATTGATTGAGCCTATTTTAGGAAAGCTCAGTCTGTCGAACGAGTTGGATCCTTCGTGGGTTTCTCATGATCCTCAGGTGGTCTCTCACTACAAGACGGATCCTCTGAATCACAATCGAGTCACTCCTCGATTTTTTGTTCAAATGCAAAGAGCCATGACTTCCGTGAAAAGCTTTGCTGGAGAACTGAACACGCCGATGATGATGATTGTTCCTCTTGAAGATAAAGTCGTCTCTGCAGCCATGAACCGAAAGTTTTTTGCAAACTTAAAGATGGCAAAAGGCGTGAGCAAAGAACTGCAGATGTTTCCTCACTTCTATCACGAGGCTTTCAACGAACTTGGAAACGAAAGAGCATTTAACTGCCTGAGCTCTTGGCTTCGAAAGATTTAGATCCGATCAGTGCGCATCCAGAGTAAATGATCAAGAATCACACAGGCTGCCATGGCCTGCACCACGGGAATAGCTCGAATCACGATACAGGGATCATGTCGTCCCTGTTTGGCGACATCGAGAATGGATGACGTCGGCTTAAAGAAAACTGTGAGCGTGACTGTTTCACCCGTCGAAATTCCCCCACGGACTCCACCATAATTTTTTGACTGAGAACTGGCGTGGAACTGTTGGCCAGTGAGAGAAAGATCCGCTTCGCCCAAATCTATTCCCGCTGTGGCGCCAATACTCATGAAGGCTGCGGCCAGATCACTTTTGAGTTTGTGAAAGACCGGCTGCCCTAAACCCAAGGGTGGATTCTTAATTGAAATTTGAACAGCTCCGCCAACACTATCGTGATTTGCTTGGAGCTCCTTTAAGTACTGCTCAACTTCGGCATTTCTGTCGGAAGGAAATCTGACTGAAAAATCATCATAGCTCTGATGACTATTGATGAAGCTTTCCTTTTCAGCCGTCGTGAGTTGGTACTTTCCGATTTGAGAGGCAAAGACCCGGAACTGAAGTTGAGGATGCAACTGGGAGATCACTTGCTGAGCGATTGCGCCGGCCATCACTCGAGTGGCTGTTTCACGACCAGAGGCTCTTCCCCCACCCCGATGATCGAAATGTCCAAATTTAAGATTCCACATATCATCAGCGTGCCCTGACCGCGGACTATTTCTGACAGCATCATAATCCCCTGAGCGAGCATCTTGATTGCGAATCATCATCGCAATGGGTGTTCCTAGAGTTCTTCCGCCAAAGAGACCAGAAAGAATTTCAACCTGATCTGTCTCTTGTCGGGGGGACACGACTTTTCCTGCTTGGCCAGGCCGTCGTCTATTCAATTCGGCTTGCAATAAACTCAAGTCGATAAGCACTCCAGACGGACAGCCATCAATCACCACCCCAATCGCAGGTCCATGACTCTCACCAAACGTCATCCAACGGAATCTCTCTCCAAAAATATTTGCACTCATAAATTTTCTCTCCAGAACTCTTGCTGTGCTCGGGCTTGCTCCTCAAAAAGATAAAGTCCGCTGTGATATTCGCACTTGAGCTGGGCTGCATATTCTCGAGCTCGACTGTCCTCCCGATAATTCAAATCGTAGATCGCCTGAGGTCCCCAGGTCTTCAGGGGCATTGGGGCCTGTGGCTCCCCAGCCCAAATCAAAATTTCAGGCTCCACTTCGGCGAAGCTCGTTCGCGGCTCTCCCCGAGAAGCTGAGTACTGCTGAGCATGAGGAAAGACCTCCATCACAGGCCTTAATGTTCCTCCGCCGCCCCAAACGACAATATTCTGCGCTTGAACTTTTTGACACCAATTTCGAAGTCCGATGGCATCGGTGTTGGTTACCAAGGGCTGCCCCTTGGTAAAAATGAGAGTGTTAAAACTACCGTCACTCATGCCCACCGTTGGACCGATCAATTCCTTCAGAGGTGACGTCACCGAAGCACAAGTGAGTCCCAGTTCCTTAAGGACTGGAATTGCAGCTCCCACTTCTTCCCTGGAAACTTGAATCGCAAAGTAAGGCATTTGAAATTCTTGAAAGAAACTTTTGTGGTACTGAGGGCTATAGGAGTGAAAGACAGGGTCTCCAAGAACCGCAGCAAATTTCAAAAACTTTTCCGGCACTGAAAGAAATTCCACCAGTGTTGGCTGGTCAGCGGCCGAACCCACTCCCCATCTCACGAAATTCATTTTCTGCTTAGATTTCATCATCAGACGGAACCAGGACCAACGGCCGAACTGAGATCTTGGTAAGAAGCTCCGTCTTTGTGGGTCTTTTTGCTGCCAATCAAAGCCTGCTTTGAGGTCCTTCCAAGTCAGAATCAATCGTGACCACTTGTAGTGAGCTCCTAAACCTAAGGGCTCTCTCGAAGTGTGAGAAGATAAAATTTGAACATCTGAAAATGGACAAGGACCCAACTCGAGCGCCCAATCACACTCAACTTTCCATTTCTCTTGAAAGTACCTTGTGCTTGAGAGCGAACTTCGATCGCGGTAGCTCAAAAGAATTCTATCTTTAGGTAACTTTTGAATGAGATTTTCAATTTGATCTTTTTTAAGAAGATCGTCCCGCAATTCAAATCTTTCGAAATTCATTTTGGAAATCACATCCAACCACTGAGGCCTTTGAAGATGCTCTTGTCCCAAAGTTAAAATTCCACCATCGATTTCTCTAAGAAAATATTTTCTTTCCTCAAGATCCTCACCCCGTATCCCTTCAGGCATTTCATAGACTTCATCTGAAAATCTTTGAAAGCGGGGTTCGCGCTCGAGGTACTTAATTCGGAATTCATCTAAAGGCGTGTTTTGAGGAAGCAGCCTCGGTCGATCAAGAAAAATTCGTCCGTTCGAATCAGTCTTGCGCTTCACCCAAATTCGGTACAATTCCTGGGGTATCAGATCCACGGGGAATCCACCCCCCACCGAGATGATAAAACGAGGGTGAACCAAAAGATCGGAAAAAACTTTCTTTTCAATTTCTCGAAAGGCCGATTCGCCGCGCTCTCGAAAAACTTCAGAAATGGGTTTTCCCATAAACTGCGACACTTCGTGATCGAGATCAAAAGTAGAAACTTGAGGGAAAACTGTCTTCAATCTTGAAAGCACAGCACTCTTCCCAACACCTCGATGACCTATCAGGATCCATTTCATGGCTCACCTCTCAAAGTCTTCCAAAAATCTGGAAAGCTTTTATCCACTGCAGCTTCATCGGTGATTTCAATCTGAAAACCTTTAAGTCGAGCAAGGCCTGCAGCCATGGCCATCCGGTGATCTTTGTCGGGGTCGAACACGATCGAGTGGGGCTTAAAGTTCGCCCCAAGACCGTGGATCAGCATTCCTGTTTCATGAGGATGATTCTCGACTCCCATCAACGTCAGAAGCTCCGAAGTCTTTTGAATTCGGTTTGACTCCTTTGACTTCAAATGAGGTGCGCCATAGAGCTCAGTGACGCCTTCTGCGAAAGCGGCAACCACAGCCAGCACTGGGAAGAGATCTGGCCGATCTGTCAAATTCACCGGACGCCCCTTCAATTGTGATGGTTTTCTCACAGTCAGAACAGAGCCCTCTTGAGAGCACTGAGCCCCCATGGCCCTGAGAATTTCCACAAAAGTGGAGTCCGGCTGCAATGAGAACTCAGAATAACCATGAATCTGAGCCTCGCCCATCAAGGCCCCTGCGGCGGCAATGGCAAAAGCCGACGACATGTCAGGCTCAAGCTGATATTCGAGCTTTTTTAAGCTTTGTTCTTTCGGAACCTTCACGCCATAACCTTGGACTTGAACATTCATCCCCATGTCCTGAACGAATTGCAAAGTCATTTGCCAATAACCATCCGAAACCGCAGCTCCCACCAAATCGAACTCTAAATCAAACGGCAGAGACCAAGCACTCAAAAGAAGTCCCGAGGCGAACTGGCTTGAAGCCGATCGAGGAATCTGCAAAGGGTTTAAAGATTTTTTCCATCCTTCTGATTGAATAAATGCCCCATTCGCAAGCAACTGGCAGCGAACACCTAACTGATCGAGAATGACCACCAAATCATCTTGTGGTCTTTCCATCAAACGCTCAGTGGCCGTCAGACGAAACGCTCCTTTTTCCCTGGCACAGCGAAGTGCAATAAATCGAAATACAGTGCCCGCAGCTCCACAGGGAACTTCTCCACCGTGAGTGACTGCGTGGACGGCCGCTTTCATATTTTTTACATCATCACTGGTGGAATTTCCGATCAGCATCAGTTGAGGAAATAAACTTTGAACAATCAAAGCCCTATTGTAG
>JBKCXY010000191.1:0-7203 GCA_046315835.1 Pseudobdellovibrionaceae bacterium
TTCCAAGACTGGTGGCGGTCATGGCGGAGGCCCTCGCAAGGGCTCCTCACGCTTCTCGAAAAAGCGCCGCTAGGGAGCGTTTACGGACATCGGGCAATTCCCTTTGCGGGTGAGATTTGATCTTTCAGAGAAAACCTAAGACGCGAAATATTTTCTAATTTTGTTAGGAAAATAGAAACTGACTGAAAACCCTGTCCCTGGTCATTGCTACCGCATCAATTTAGCCAACATTTCCTTATGAAATCTGCGTGTTCGTTGGTGATTTCTGTTTCTTGTAAAACAAGAAACAGAAATTCCGAACAGCTGCGGTTGTACTTATGATTTCACTTGAGACTTAAATCTCAACGCCCTTGCCGACAGAGTCCAAATCGAAAGTCGGCATTGGAGTTCCATATTGGATCTTGAAAGTTGGTTGAGGTTCTAAGGAATTTTTCACAGGACGAGCGAAATTCACTCCGATCACTGTCGCTTCTGCGGAAGTTCGATAGGATTGGGAATCCGTAAAAGACATAAGATGCTCCGATGAGGAGCGAAGCCATTGCAAAACCCATGGCTCCAAAGAAGCCGAGGGTCGGGATGAGAAGACTAACGACCACACTCAGAAGAAGCACTTTGAGTCCAGATTGAGACCGTTAAAGAAGCTGTAATGCCAGCAAAAGAACAAGGAAGATTTTTTTCATTCAAAAAAAATCTTTTCTGATTCAATTTGAGCTTTGTATTCAGGTAGACAGGTTTCTGGTGTCACGATGTCGACAGTGATCGCTAGGTCAGAATCAGAGAAACATTGATAAAGATCGGCTATTTCCATAGCATTTAATCCCGGAGATGATTCTATCCACAGATCAAGATCAGAATACTTTTTATGATCACCTCGGGCGCGAGAACCAAAGACGAATACTTTGTAGGAATCTTTTTCTCGAAGAGCCTTCTTAAGGATTTCATGGACTGTATTCTTTGATGTTTGGTCTAAAAAAACACTCATGGATTATTTTTTATCTTTAAGTTTACTGAGGAGATCTTCCGCGAGCGGCAAAAATGTCTTTGCTAACTGGTAACTCTTTTCTGCGAGTTTTTTACCGTATTCATGACTGGTTTCATTGCGTGATTTTTGAAAGTTAATCCAGTCTTCAACGTTTTCGATCCAGTTCAGTTTTCCAAGTTGCCGAAAAACTTCACGAGGAGTCTCTGCTTGAAACTCATTCATTGTTAGAATTCTTTGAGCCAGTTTCCAGAGAATCTCATAACAATACTCAAATCGCTGGATCACGCCATCTCTCTCAAGGTCACTTGGGTGTGTAACAAGAAGCCCTTCTCTCAAATTTTTAAGTGCAGCTTCAGCGGGGTCAAACGAGACATTCATTGAGACACCTAGGGTAATAAGATTTGGTGCGCGGGGAGGGACTTGAACCCTCACGCCTTTCGGCATACGCCCCTCAAACGTACGTGTCTACCAATTCCACCACCTGCGCATTCCTCTTGAAGGGAAGATCAAACTAAAGGCAAAGGAACCCCTTTGTCAATCCAAGGACTTACGCCATGGAGGGTAAAATGGGGGTCCAGATTGCTTAAAATTTTATCATTTCTTTAACCCCCAAGGGCGGGCTGTGCGTCTTCATTACAAGAGCACGGATGCTCGACAGAGGGTGGGAAGCTCAAGTCACATTGAGCAGGCGCCAGGATGGGGCCTGAATCTCCCCGGGTAGATGAGTTTATAGGTTCTCCTTTTGATTGGTTTGGTGTTTTGAATGACAGTGTTTTGGGTTTGGTGGTTCCCCAAAACAGGTCGCGCGGGGTCTGGATACAGGCCCCGCTTTTTTTTTGTCCCAATTGGTGTTACCACCCCTTCATGAAACTTTCGGATCTGACTTTTGATTACCCCGAAAAATTGATTGCGACTCAGCCCCTGCGGCCCTCCCGTGTGCTGTGGGTCGAAGGTGACAAGTTCTCAGAAATAACTTTGAAAGAACTGATCCATCGAATTCCTTCGGGTGATGTCTTTGTGGTCAATAACACCAAAGTTTTGAAGCGCCGAATTTTCACTGCCGAAGGTTTAGAAATTCTTTTCTTGGGGGCGAAAAGCGCTCGCCAATGGGAAGTGCTGTTCCCTTCGAAAAAATATGCACTGGGCTCGGTGATTTCTTTGCCTTTGGGGCTGACGATGACATTGATTCAAAAAGGCCGGCCTCAAAAAGTCGAACTTTCTCAAGAGGTGAGCGAAGATTATTTCGAAAAGGTGGCCGAGCTTCCGCTGCCGCCTTACATCCAGAAAATGCGCTCGGATCGTCATACGGTGGATGCTGATGAAACTTGGTATCAAACTGCGTGGGCTAAATATGCCGGCAGTTTTGCAGCGCCCACGGCGTCCTTGCATTTTTCTGAAGCCGATATTGAAGCTCTGAAAGCCAAAGGTGTTTCCGTGGTGGAGCTCACACTGCATGTGGGATTAGGAACTTTTTTACCCGTCACAGCCATTGATCTTGATGAGCATGACATGCACGAAGAGTACACCGAAATTCCTGCCGGGACCTGGGAGCAGATTCAATCTGTCAAAAAAGCCGGAGGCCACGTTTGGGGCTTAGGAACTACGGTCACCCGTGCTTTAGAGAGTGTCCCCGCAGGGTTTTTGACTGCGGATGGAAGGGGAGGGTACTCAGGGATGACCAAGCTTCTGATTCAGCCAGGTTTTCAGTACCAAGTGATTGATCGACTGATGACCAATTTTCATCAGCCCGAGAGTACTCTTTTAGCGCTGGTGGCAGGATTTCGGGACATTGAAACGGTGAAGAAAGCCTATGCTTTTGCCATTGAAAAAGAATTCCGCTTGTTTTCCTATGGCGACCTTTCCGTTTGGATCAAACCGTGAATTGTGTTAGGTCTACGCCCCGATGTTAGAAAATCCTCCCATCCCAGAAAACTTAGGTCAGTTCACCGTTCATCGCACCGATGGCAATGCTCGTCGGGGCACGCTAGTGACCGCTCATGGAAGTTTTGAAACTCCGACTTTTATGGCCGTCGGCACCAAGGCCACCGTCAAGGCCATGACTCCTGAAGAACTCAAAGATTGCGGCACTCAAGTGGTTTTGGGAAACACCTATCACTTGCATTTACGTCCTGGGGAAAAGCTTGTCAAAAAAATGGGTGGACTTCACAAGTTTATGAATTGGCACGGACCGATTTTGACGGATTCAGGCGGCTTCCAGGTTTTTTCTCTCTCGGGTCTTCGGACCATGAGTGAAGAAGGGGTGGAGTTCCGCTCGCACTTGGACGGCGCGAAGTATTTTATCAGCCCTGAGAAATCCATGGAAATCCAAATGGATTTGGGCTCGGACATCATCATGGCCTTTGATGAGTGCCTCAAATACCCCGCGACGGATGAAGAAATTAAGAAAAGCATGGATCTCACTTACCGATGGCTCAAGCGCTCAAAAGACTCCATGAAGCGTGAAAGCTCTTTGCTTTTTGGGATAGTTCAAGGGGGGCTTTCACTAGAACACCGCCGTTATTCCATGGCGCAAGTGACCAGCGTGGATCTTCCTGGCTACGCTTTGGGAGGTTTCAGTGTGGGTGAGCCTATTCACTTGATGCATGAGCTCGTCAAAGTGATTGGCCCTGAAATGCCGGCCCATAAACCCAGGTACTTGATGGGAGTAGGGACTCCGCTGGATCTGATTCTTTCCGTGGATAGCGGCATTGATATGTTTGACTGCGTCATGCCGACCAGAGTCGCTCGCAACGGAACTTTGTATACTTGGTCCGGCAAAGTGAGCATTAAACGAAACGAGTATAAAGAAGACTCATCACCCTTAGATCCCGAGTGTGATTGCTATACGTGTCGCACTTACACCAAAGCTTACCTCAGACATTTGTTTTTGAGTGGTGAAATTTTGGGCAGTCGATTGAACACCATCCATAATCTTCATTTCTATATGTCACTGATGAAGAAAGCGCGAGAGGCGATTGCCGAAGGTCGTTGGGCAGAGTTTCGAGATTTTTGCCTAACGCGATTTGTAAGACCCTCTGAGCAAAACTGACTATCTGATTGATTCTTTTGGCCTTTAGTGGTGCGATCTCCCTTTGTAAAAACCGGAGGTATCATCATGCAACCACAGCCAAGTCCATGGTTACAAATCGTTCCCTTTATCCTTGTTTTCGGGATTTTCTATTTCTTGATTATCCGTCCGCAGAGCAAACGAATGAAGACTCACGAAAAATTTTTGAATGATCTAAAGCGGGGGGATCAAGTCGTCACTAACGGCGGAATTTTGGGTACCATTGACGGAATGACCGAACAAGTGGTGACTCTCGAGGTTTCTGACGGAGTGAAGATCAAAGTCATGAGACGACAAGTTGCCGCTTCTCAAGCCTCACTCACTGAAAAAAAATCATAAATTAAGCAGATAGGAATCAATTATGGAAAATTATCGTGCAAGATCCATTTTTGCGATTTTGGGTTTAGTTCTCGCTTTGTTGTGGGTGGCGCCTAACTTCATTAATATGGGAGAGAAAAATTGGCTTTCCAAAAAGCTCAATTTTGGTCTCGATATTCAAGGTGGCCTCCACCTCGTCATGGGTGTGGATGTCGCCGGAGTGGTCACAGAGTCCTCGCAGCGATTAGCGGCTGTTTTGAAGTCAGAACTTGCCACTGAGAAAATCACGATCAGCGATGTGAAAGCGACAAAGGCTTCTGACGGGGAGCTTGAAGTTCAGTTTGCTTCATCAGCGGACACACAAAAAGCTGTTCAAACTTTTTTAGACAATCGTTATGCCTCTGTTTTGCAAGTGATGGCTGCGAGCGAAACCACAGTCACCGTCAGATACTATGATGCATATATGATGGAATATAAATCTCGGGTGATTCAGCAAGCGATTGAGACGATTCGAAATCGTATTGATGAGTTTGGTGTCGCCGAGCCGTCGATTGCACAACAGGGTGTGGACCGCATTTTGGTGCAGCTCCCAGGGATGGCGGACGCCGAAAAAGCGAAAGCTTTGATCAATACAGCAGCGAAGCTCGATTTCATGATCGTAGAAGAGACCATGGATCAAGGGGCGCTCGCTCAGATGGTGGCTGAAGTTGAAAAGGCCGGCAACTACAGTTTAGGAACTTTGAAGTACTCTGAATACGTGGACCGAGTGAATCAAGACCTCAAAGGGAAGCTTCCCGAAAAGACCATAGTTCTTTTTGAGAAGGCCGAAAATGCCGCGAACCTGGAAGTGGGAAAAATTCCTTTCTTGCTCAGAACCGACACGGGGCTCACTGGGGAATCTCTCGATGATGCTTTTGTCAGTTTTGACCAGTTCGGCGCTCCAGAAGTTTCGCTTCGATTCAATGCCATGGGAGCCAACACGTTTAAAAACATCACAGGTGCCAATATTGGTAAGCGCATGGCTGTGGTTTTGGACCGAGTCGTGAAAACAGCTCCCAGCCTGAGATCAGAAATTCCTGATGGTCGCGCCGTGATCACTCTCGGTGGGGGGCGTGACAGAAATGCGTCCATGGAAGAAGCCAAAATGATAGCCACCACGCTTCGTGCGGGGGCTTTGCCAGCAGCGCTCGAGCAATTGGAAGAACGTCGAGTCGGTCCATCATTGGGGTCTGACTCAATTAAGAAAGCAGAACTGGCTTCTGTGATCGGATCCGTCCTGATTTTGCTGTTCATGCTCCTTAGATACAAAGGGATGGGAGTGATTTCTGACATTTCGCTCGCGATCAATATTCTGTCTGTGTTTGCGCTCCTCAGCGCTTTGGGAGCTACGCTGACTTTGCCGGGGATTGCAGGGATTGCGCTCACCGTGGGATTCGCAGTCGATGCGAACGTCCTGATTAATGAGCGGATTCGCGAGGAGCTCCGGGCAGGAGCGAGCCTCATGATGGCGATCAAAGAAGGTTACAGTCGAGCGATGTCCGCCATTCTTGATGCCAACATCACGACAGCAGCAACGGCTGTGGTGTTGTTATATTTCGGAACAGGTCCTGTGAAAGGTTTCGCAGTGACTTTGTTAATTGGGATTGTGACAACTCTCTTTGCGAACGTGTTTATCTCTAAATTTATTGTCGATACTTTGGTTCACAAACTCGGCATCAAGAAAATATCGGTGTAGGTGAAATATGAAACAAGAGTCTTTTGGTAAATTTGATTTTGTCGGTAAAGTCGGATTTTTTGGGGGGATTTCCCTCTTGCTTGTGGTGATTTCACTGGTCTACCTGGCCGTGAAGGGAATCAACTACGGGATTGATTTCTCGGGTGGAACTGAAGTTCAGGTGAAATTTGCAAACCCGGTCACGATCGAGCAAGTTCGCACAGTCTCTGAGAAAGCAGGCCTCACCGCTGTTGAGATACAGCAATTTGAAGGCAATGAGTTTGTCGTTCGCTTTCAGCTTCCTGAAGCAAAAACAGAAAAGGAAACCAATGAACTTCAGAATCAAGCTGTTCTTCGATTGAAAGAGGGAATTACTGGAGAGCTTGGTGCCGCGACGCCAGAATATCGCCGAGTGGATTCCGTCGGTCCTCAGGTCGGTGCAGAGCTGAAGAGAAATGGGTTTCTGGCCGTGTTCTATTCTCTGCTGGTGATTTTGATCTATGTGGCCTTACGGTTTGATTACAAGTATTCGCCAGGGGCTGTGATCTGCTTGGCTCACGATGCGATCATCACTTTGGCCATTTTCAATTTCGTGGGTAAAGAAGTGAATATTCCCATTCTTGCCGCGATTTTGACTTTGATTGGATACTCCTTGAACGACACGATCGTGGTTTTTGACCGAATTCGGGAAACTGAAGGGATGTACAGGGAAAAAGGCTACAAATTTATTATCAACAAAGCCATTAACGACATGCTCGAGCGCACAATCATTACGGCAGGAACGACTTTCGTTTCAGCGCTGTGTTTGTGGATTTTTGCCGATGGAACAGTTTCTGATATCGCCTTTGCTTTAGCTGTCGGTATTGCTTTTGGAACATATTCTTCAATTTACGTTGCAGCCCCGTTCATCTTGGTGATGGAGAAGCTTAAAATTTTGAAGCCGGGAGCAGCCTAGGCTTAATGCGCAAAGTACAGTGGCTTCCTCGAAATGACTCTCAAAGGATGGGCCTTCCAGCGGAAGGCCGTTTTCCTTTTTTGATTCAGAAGATTTTGCAATCTCGTGGGATTGAGCCAACTGCGGATCTCGAGAATTTTTTTAATCCCAAGCTGACGCAATTGAAA
>JBKCXY010000192.1:0-2714 GCA_046315835.1 Pseudobdellovibrionaceae bacterium
TCCAGATGTTCAAGCCCGCGGGGTGTTTCTGAATAAATTTCGAGCAGAACCATGCCCACCGCTTCGCTATAGCCTCCATCAGCATAGATTCTTTGGATGGCAGTTACTTTATGAGAAGCACCCGTCATCGTTAGACCACCACAATCTGACTTGCCATGAGGGGCTTCTGTCCCAAGATGAGAAAGGAAAAAATCAAGAATTTTTGGAATGACATCATGTGCTTTCAGAACTGCATAGGCTAGGCCAAGCATTGAAGGCTTCGCTCGGATTTTCATGGATTTGGTCAAAGTCTTGTGTTTAGAACTTTGACAGAATCAGTAATGTTTACTTTGCACCTTAACTGTTTTCCCCAATCTTACGAAAAGATCCGGCGGAAGGCAGAGGTCCAGCATGTCATTTCAATATCGAAAAAACGATTCCCACGGAAGTAGTGATAGCTTTTGGACGTCGTACTCAGATCTCTTCTTAGGTTTGAGTGCAATCTTTCTTCTGTTGTATGTGGTCTCAAGTCTTCGTACTGGAGCTGACTCCATCAAACAGCAAATGCAGAACCAACAGCTGTCAATGAAAGTGAAGGATCTGGAAACTCAGCTGCAATTCTATGAGCAAGCCAAGCAAGACTACATGAAACAAAATGCCAGCCAAGATGAAGTCTCTGAGTACCAAGAGCTCATGGACAAACTGGTTCTTTTGGAGCAAGAGGCAAAAACAGAGGCAGAAAAGCTCAGACAAGCGATGCTTGAAAATCAATCCAAAGAAAAAGCACTCAACAAGTATCAACAGATGGTACGAAATGTGATCAATGCTTCAAAATTTGAAAAAGTGAAAGTCCAAAACAGAAACCAGGTCATCTCCGAGAAGAATGAGACGATCGGGGAACAGACTGAGCAAATCCAAGACCTGCAGTCTGATATCGCTGAGAAGCAAAGCCAGCTCGAGCAAAGCCGGCAGGACATTCAAGAAGCACGTCAAAAACTGGATCGCCGACGTGCTGATCTCCAAAAGGCTCTGAAGGAAAAAGAGATCACACGGCAGCAGTACGAGCAAAAAATGTCCGAGAGTAAAGCGATCAATGATCGCCGCGTGCAAGCTTTGGTAGATAAGCAAAATGAAGTGAAGAAGCAGTTGGCTGAAGTTGAAGGGAAAGCGCGAAATCTTGCGGGGGAGCTGGGGCAGACACAAGCTCAGCTGGGCGCGACACAAAATCAGTTGCAACAGACTCAAGGCAATTTACAACAGGCCAAGGGAGCCCTCGCGCAGACTCAAGGTGCTTTAGCACAGACCAAAGGGGCCTTGGCTCAGACTCAAGGTGCTTTGGCACAAGCGCAAGCTGAGCTGGATGCTCGAAAGAATTTTGCAAAATCTGTGAAGACTGCTTTTCAGAAGAAAGGCATCAAGGCCGAAGTTGATATGGACAGCGGTGAAGTCTATTTAGATTTTGGAAATACCTATTTTGATGTGGATTCAGCAAAGTTGAAAACTGAGATGAAGAGAGTGATTCAAGACGCGATGCCCGTCTACGCAAAATCACTATTTGGAGATCCAAAAATTGCGCAAAAAGTATCTTCCGTCGAGATCATTGGATTTGCTTCACCCACTTATAAGGGCAAATTCGTCGATCCCAAATCGAACAGTAAAGAAGATCAAGAAGCCCTCAAATATAATATGGATCTCTCCTACCGAAGGGCGAAATCAATTTTTAATCATGTCGTGGATCGGGACAATATGACTTTTCAGCATCAGACGGAGCTGCTTCCTCTGCTAAAGGTCTCTGGGCGTAGCTACTTAGATCAAGCTCAAGTGAAGAGAAATGTCGCATCCGAGGATTTTTGCAAAGTGAATGACTGCAAAAAGGCTCAGCGGGTTGTGATCCGATTTAGTATGGATAAAAAGAAGTAAAGGTGGTCTCTATGAATTCAAATCCTGTGCAAATGAATCAATGGATTGCGTGGTTTATCTATATTCTTCCCTGGGCAATGGCAGTGACTTTTGTGATTGCGGCAGCATTGCGATGGCTCGTTTATTACACCGTCCGACGACATGAGTGGTTTGCTCGCGAATTTGAAAAGCGTGTGAACTCATTTATGGAAACACAGGTCCCCGGGCAAGTGAAGAACGTCTCTTTCTACGTCCTGTCTAAAAAGCTTCTCGAAAAGACATTTTATGAAGTTTTCGAGCTTCGGGATCGCATGCTCCGCAGGAATCCAGATAAACTCATGCGAAGCTCTGATCGCATTTTTCTGATCAAGCCCGGTTGTGCATGGCTCGTGAAGGATATTCTGAAGCAGTTAAAATTCCTCAAGTGGACTGATGATACGCCCAAGATGCTCAATATCACGAAATCCACCTTTGGACATAATCCCTGTTTTAACCGAGTTTTTGGGATTCTACCCATTAACTCTCTCAATGACATGTTGTCCATATTGCCAGGTCTTTTCGTAGTGGCAGGAATTCTGGGAACATTTTTGGGGATCCGCGGGGGATTGACCGCTTTGGGCTCGATGTCGCTGGAAGATCTTGAAGCGACACGTAAAGTCATGGATGCTTTCCTCGGCGAAATTGCCTTTGCAATGACTTCGTCCATTGTGGGAATTACATTTTCACTCCTGCTTCATGTCTGGAATACGAGCTTTAATCCTGAAAGATCCTTTCATTCGATGATTGATCGTTTTGAGTCCTCTTTAGATCTTCTGTGGTATCGCTCTGACAACAAC
>JBKCXY010000193.1:0-8424 GCA_046315835.1 Pseudobdellovibrionaceae bacterium
TGTTTCCGTCAGACTAATGTGTGAAAAAATATGAGAGAGATTTTTTTCAGCTTGTATTTGTTCCATGACTGGCAAAAAATGCTGTCCCCAGGACAAAATCGCCTTTCTTGAAGAAGAGACTTTCAGATCAGTGGCCAGCGCAATTCGAGTGGGTTTTCCGTTGTAGAAAGTGTCTCGAAAAATGAAGGTAGCCACGGCCTGAATGCTCTGATCATCGTCCCGCAGGACATAGGTGCGAAAGTCCTCAGATTGCCATCGATAGGGTGCAAAAAAGTCTTTGTATCTTTCGACTTTGAGATCCATCCAAGTGTGAAGGGGATGGCTTTCGTAGAATTGGAGGAGTTTTACATTGTCTGATTCGCCGGCAATCTCAAGTTGCATTTTTATCCCAAATCACTTCCGCAGCGGAAAGCTTGAAGTTCAACCATCGAGCGCTTGTAAAAAGATGGTCACTCAAGCGATTGCAGTACTTTAAACAAAAGGCGTAAGTGCTTTCATTTAATGGAAGATTAGAAATTCGCCTTTCGGCTCTTCGGCACACGGTGCGGCTGACATGGAGCCAATTAGAAGCGGGGCTTCCGCCGGGGAGAATAAAATTTTTGAGGGTGGGAAGTTCCGCAGTCATTTGATCGATTGACGTTTCTAAATCCTGAATCCAGACCTCATTCAAGAGAGGCAAATGGGGGCGAAAGCTTTCATCATCACAGGCTAAATGGCTTCCCAGATTGAAAAGCTGATGTTGCACCTTGGTCAAAGTGTGAACCAGGGGCTTGAGCTCTGTGGATTTCATTTGTTCGATCGTGACCGAGAGAAAAGAGTTCAGTTCATCCAGGGTTCCATAGGCCTCAAGGCGTGGATCAAATTTATCCACCGAGGTACCGCCAACTAATCTTGTTTTTCCTTGATCGCCTGTTTTTGTATAAATCTTCATAACTCAATGCTACGCAGTTTTTCCGGAAAGAAAAAGTGACAAATCAAAGAAATCGAGGACAGAATCACCCAATGACTCCTTTTTTTTGTACGATACCTCATTCCGGAGAGAGAGTGCCCGAAGAGTGCGTTTGGCTTCAAGGGCTTTCTGAAGTTGTTTTGATGCGTGATGTGGACCGCTATGTGGATCGACTCTATGAAGATTTGTTGAAGAGCAAAAGCATTCCCGTGATCAAAACAGAATGGCATCGATATGCAGGGGATCTGAATCGAATTCCCCAAGATGTGGACTCAACTTCAGTGAAGGGATCTCAAAATGCAGCTGGGCTTCATCGTCGTGGATTTCATTGGGTGATCACAACCTTGAACGAAACTTTGATGAAAGAGCCCATGAGTCTAGAGCTGCATGAAAAGCTGGTGCAACAAATTTACGATCCTTTTCATGGACAGGTGAGAAAAATCTATGAGCACTATCGCTCGAGAGGATCTCATAATATTTATCAATTAGATTTGCACTCGATGCCGAGCCGAGGGACCGCTGAACACCGAGATCCAGGTGAGTGGCGAGCCGATATCGTCGTCTCGGATTGTAGTCAGAAAAGTTCTGATCCAGCTTTTGTGGATCTGGTGATTAAATCCTACGTGAGAGCTGGCTTTAAAGTGGGATACAATTGGCCTTACTTGGGCGGCCGAGTTTCTGAACAGTACGGAAAGCCTCAACAAGGCCAGCACTGTGTTCAAGTCGAAATGAATCGATCTCTCTATATGAATGAAGAGACGAAACAATATCTTCCTGAGGCGGCTGAAAAAGTGAAAAACAAATTGAATGTGGCCTTAGATCTTATTTTCGCTGAAGTCTCGAAGTTGGGCTAAAACCCAATCCGGATCATCTAAAGTTAAATCATGACCAGCATTGGGATGAATCTGAAAAGCACAATTCCATTTCTCAGACAAGCGCTGGGATATTTCTGGATTTACAAGGGCGTCTTGAGCTCCGCACAGAATTAAAGTGCGTGCTGGGGGTGGCGGGTCTGGAAACTCAAATCGGCTGGCGGAATAAAGTTGTTTCAGCAGTGACCACCGGGACGTGAGAGGGTACTTCGCAAATTGGTAAGCCCATGCTTTTTTTGATTTTTCCGGGAGCATTCTTGTGGTGAGGTCAAGAATGGCTTCTTCGATAATCTCTTGCGGCTTATTCGTCAAAGCCAGAACTTCTAACAAAAGCTGATAACTGGCCGGGCGCAGCCGATCCCACGGGCGTCCCAAGCTTCGGTCGCTCGAATTCATGATGACCAGGGATTGAACTTCGCTCGGGTGTTCAGCCGCCCACAGGCTCGCCACCATTCCCCCCAGGGAGAGGCCCAGCAGGTGAACGGGTTGGCCATTTTTAATCAACTTTGAACGAGCTCGCAGGTCCCGCACGTGATCCTCAATGGTGGAGCAGCTCACTGAATACTGCAGCTCTCCGTTGCCACGTAAATCTAAAAGTTCCACTTCGCTCTGGGGGTTTTTTTCGCGAAAAAGCTCGGCAAATTTTCCCCAGTGATGTTGATGCCGGCCAAGGCCACGTAAGAAAATCCAAGATTGTTTCATGAGTACCATTTCTCCAGTGCTTTTTGTTCCGCAGCAGATTTCTCTTCAGGCGACAGCGATCCCCAGCTCTGAGTGTTTTCGATACTGCGAAGAAGGAAATCAAAGAACGTATGGTGTCTTCTGAGGATGCGTTTAAGGCGGTGGGGTTTTAGCGGATTGAAGGGCCCCAGCGATGAGAAGAGCTGGATGGGGTTTTTCCTCACCCACAACCAGGAGCCCATCTCAACACAAAGCGGAAGGTAAGCGGAGGCGTTCACTTTCATAAATTCAGCATAAACATGATCCCAAAGGTCGCCGTGGGTGGTGTAATTTTTTGCCTGGGGTTCAATCCGATAAAAATGATGGGGATGGGTCATTTCAAATTTATTGGTCAGGCGATACATTTGGGGCAGATGAGGAAAGGGCTTCGTGGTTTTTGCCCAAGGAAACCAAATTTGATCCTGAATGCCAAAGCCTGAATGAAAGTCCACAGTGATGGCATTCTCTGATTTATAAAACTGAGTTTCGCAAAACTTCATGACCGCTTGGAATTCCATTTCAGGCTGCTGATAGCCTCGGAACCAGGGAAGTTTGGGTGAAAGATTTTGGCCGCCCACTAAGAGGCTAGGGGTTTCAAGAGCTTCGATGGGCGAATTTCTCATGAGGTCAACGCCCCGGCCATTGGAGCGAGTCTGACGGAAAATTCCTGAAGGATTAATAAGAGGAAAAAAGATGAGACGGCATTGAGAAAGCTTGTTTTGAGTGCCTCTGTCCCAAAGACTCAATTCGGAAAAAGAACGCATGAGCGAAAGAACAACTTGGGACCCGATCCGCTCGAGCCCATGGACGCCACCAAACAGACCAAGTGTTGGCGCTTCGGGGTCTTGATTTCCGAGAGAGACCCCGACCAACGGGAATTCAAATTCATGATCTGAAGCCACTCCCAGATGATACAGAGTGGCTCTTTGTTCAAAGTCGACAGCCCACTTTTCTAACTCTAACCATTCAGGGAAGCGGCTTCGAAGTGTTTCACGTTCAGGGAGTCTGAATCGTGAGGAGCTGTAGAATTCTCTGAAGGGTTGATTGAGGACTTGCATGGATCGTATTTTCTCCACAAAGCACGGTGCAGTTGATCTCTTTCAAGTATGGTCAGAAAATCGATGCATTTAAAGTCCGGATCGTATGCGGGTTCGCCACCGAGCTTGGCTCCAATTTTGAGGTAAGCTCTGGCAAGAGGAGGAACCAGTCCCTCTGCTTCGCTCAATTGCTCTGCTGTGAGCTCTTGGGGAGTTACATGGATCCAAAGGTCCAGGTGGGGCATCGCAAACCGAAGAGTGGGTGGAGTGATAAATCTCGAGTCAAAAGCTTTTTGCGTTTGGAAATAGCGGTACAGGAGTGCTGCTTGGCGGGCAGATTCAGTTTTGATGCTGGCACAGCCAAAAACAAGCTGGCTTTGAGTGGCCGCCATATATTCAGCGATTCCTCGCCAGAGCAGGTTGATCACCATGCCTTTGCGGAAGTCTCTATGGATGCAAGCGCGACCGAGTTCCAGCTTGGTTCCGGGAATCTCCATAATTCTTCGCAGGCTGAATTCTTGGGCTGAATAAAATTTTTGATTAAAAAGCGAGCAATTAAGGCGGTAGGTTCCAATGATTTGCTGGGTTTTCTTCTCGATGATGACAAGATGGTCACAGTGAAAATCAAATTCATCCACGTCAATTCCGGTCTTTCGGGTTTTGCCAATCATTTCTCGGTGAAAGACTTCATAACGCAGTTTCAGTGCTTGGATGAGCTCTGAAGGGTGGGTCACCGTTTTCAGGATGTAGGGACCTCTTTCTGAAAAGAGCTCCACTTTGGGTTGAAATTTATGAACTTTATTTTTCCGAGCTTGGATAAAGTCAATCATAACACCTCCTTGTGGTTCTAGTGTAATCAATCACAGATCTTGGGGTGTCAGGGTTTGGTGAGGGATCTGTTTCCATTTTCTTCAGAAAAACTGATTTCCTCCTTCGCTTTTTGTGGCTGAAGTCTTCAATGACGGCTTTCGTCAAATCCAACAGCATCTATAATCTTAGACATTGAACTCAAGTTTCGGTAAACCTGTCCGTCCGGTGAAGCAGGCAAAAATTCTAAAAGTGATCAAATTCTTGGCCTCTCTGAAACTCGCGGTTTTTGTCATTGCGTCGTTGGCTATTGTTTCAGCCGTTGGAACTTTCGTCGAAGCGAAATATGACCTCGTTGCAGCGCAAAAGCTTGTCTACAAAACCCCGTACATGTTTGTTGTCTTAGGTCTTTTGGCAGTGAACTTGACGGCGGTCATGGTGGATCGTTGGCCCTGGAAAAGACGGCATGTTCCTTTTATTTTGGCGCACATTGGAATTCTTGTTGTCCTCTTGGGCTCTGTTTTTACATTTCGCTGGGGAATCGATGGAACCCTCAGGCTAGGGATTGGCGAAACCAACAGGTTCGTTACGCTTCCCGATACTGAAGTGGTTGTTTGGTCTTCTTTCGATGGCGATCGGTTTTCTAAAGTTTTTGAGCAGCCCGTGGATTTCTTTCTCGACCGTCCCCAAGAAAAACCAGTGAGTTTTGACTTGCCTGAGGGGAAGTTGGTGATTTCGGACTATTTACCCTATGCACTCTCCTCAAAGCAGGTCCTTTTTTCAGACAACCCTAAAGCGGGCTCTGCGCTCAGGTTTGTTCTCTCTAATCCGAACGTGAATGTGACGGAATGGCTTGTTCAAGCCAAAGAAAATCAAAAAGTAGAACATAAATTAGGCCCAGCCGCTGTCTATCTGGGGCCAATTCCACCCTCTGCCAATGAAAATGCGATCTATCTTGAGCCCTCGTCCAAAGATGAGCGAAGTTTAAAATACAAAATTTTCCACTTGGATGGAAAACGAGCGACACAGTCGGGGACTCTCAAAGAGGGTGAGACTTTGCAGACGGGCTGGATGGGGCTGGAGTTTAAAGTTCTGCGGTATCTTCCGCGAGCTGAAGAGAAGTGGGAGTTTAAATCCTATCATCGACCAACGCCTCTCACGAACGCGGCCATCAAGATCGAGTTCCAAGGAAAAGATCATTGGGTGCAGCTGAATGATGTGATTAAGTTTTTCACCAATCAAGGGGTCTACTTTGTCAGTTATGCCTCCAAGCGAGTAGACATTGGATTTGATCTCAAGCTCGATAAATTTGAAGTCGGCAGATATCAAGGGACCATGCGGGCAGCTTCTTATTCCAGTTTAGTTTCTGAAAAAGATGGGACTCAGACTTTGATTTCTATGAATGAGCCGCTCAAAAGAAACGGCCTGACATTTTACCAAGCAAGTTTCACGGAAGCTTCTGACGGCTCACCGAACGCAAGTATTTTGTCGGTCAATTATGATCCAGGCCGCTGGGTGAAATATTTGGGCTCTTTGATTCTCTCTCTTGGAGTTGTGTGGATGTTTATTGATCGCCGTCGAGCTTCTCGAGCTCAGGCTCCCAAAGAAGGTGCAGTATGAAATGGATAATCTCTCTTCTGATTCCTTTCTTCATGATTCCCGTGGCTCAAGCCGACCCTTTGTCTGCTTTAAAATCACTGCCAGTTCAAGATGGTGGACGAGTGAAGCCGTTAGATACTTTTGCCAGGGAACATCTCGAATTAGTCTACGGGAAGTACCGCTACGAGGGGCGCCCTGCGGTTGAGATTGTGATGACTTGGATTTTGCAACCTCAAGCCTGGGTCGAAAAAGAAATTGTTCAAATTAAAAACTCTCAAGTGAAGCAGGGGCTCCGCTTAGAAGCAGGAAGAAAGCTCTTCACACTCAATGAAATTACAAACAATGACCGTTTAGGACTTCTGATGCAGGAGCTGCAAGCCAAGCGGGAAACGAAAGAAAAACTTGATCCCTATTATCAAGCTCTTCAAAGGCTTGAGAATCAGGTTCTGACCTTCCGAGAGATTGCGGCAGGTCGCATGCTCAAGTTAGTTCCACCGAAAGATCTCAGTCAGGGATCAGCTTGGTTAGATCTGACTCGAATGACGCCAGAGCATCAGGCGGCATTCCTCGAAGTGACGAAGTCTTTTGTCGCTTATCTAGAGGCGGTGGCCAAAGGTCATACCCCTAACGATCAACAATTGATTAAGGCCATGGAAGATTCTGTTTATGGCTTTGAGAAACTCGCTCGTGCTGAAAACCCAGAAGCTTATCCGACGGAAAATAAAATCAATGTGGAGATGCACTACAATGCTTTTCATCCGTTCAAATGGGCCTACTTGGCTTATTTGTTTTCGGTGATTGCGATCCTTCTCAGTTGGATCTCGCGGAAAGATGGATTTTATGCAGGGGCTTGGGTTCTGGCATTGGTGGGTTTTGCGCTGAACATTTACGGCTTTGCCTTGAGGACTTATCTGACGGAAAGAGCGCCGGTCACGAACATGTATGAGACCGTGATTTGGGTGGGCTTTGGCACTGTCTTTTTTGCGATGATTTTTGAATACATGTATCGCTGGAGATTTATCCTCTTAAGCGGTGGAATTATTGGTTTCTTCTGTTTGGTACTTGGAGAGATGGCGCCCATTGTTTTGGATAACTCGTTGACTCCACTCGAGCCTGTCCTCAGGGATAATTTTTGGCTGACCACCCACGTTCTTACGATCACCATTTCCTATGCGGCTTTCTTCCTGTCTTTTGCCATTGGGAATGTGGCTCTTTATTACTTCATCAAAGGTGAAGACAATTATAAGGACAAAATCAAAGCGATGACTTTGGCACAATATCGGGGCATTCAAGTTGGGGTTTCTCTGCTGGCTCCAGGAATAGTGCTTGGCGGAATTTGGGCCGACTACTCTTGGGGAAGATTTTGGGGCTGGGATCCTAAAGAGACCTGGGCTTTGATTGCGCTCCTCGGATATATCGCTGTTCTTCACGGTCGCATCGCGGGACTCATTAAAGATTTTGGAATGGCGGTGAGTTCAATCTTAACGTTCACTTTGATTATCATGGCCTGGTATGGAGTGAACTTTGTCTTAGGAGCTGGACTTCATAGTTATGGCTTCGGTGCCGGTGGAGTCGAGTATGTTTCGGCCTTTGTGGCAGCCCATGTTTTGTGGGTGGTTTTTGCAACGGTTGTCCGCAACGGCAAATTGAAGAAAATTTCTTGATCCGATTTGCACAAAAAAAGAGCAAACTGCGCTGCGTTTAGAATTTTGATGTTCGCAGCGTTTTCATTCCGTTTTCAAAAAGACAGTTGATTATCAACCAAAATGGGTTTTTATATTAGATTACGTTAGCTTAACTATAAATAAAATCTAAGCTTTGGGGTTATTTCATGCACCACGTGTCTCGCACTCGCATTGCTGTCCAAGGTCTAGCGGTTGCTGCTGTTCTGATGGCGGCTCTTCTGTCTGGATGTGATAAATTTCAACCAGGAATTGGTTACAACAAGGGTTATGAACCAGAACAGCCCATTCCTTTCTCGCACCAGTTGCACGTGCAACAGCACGGGATTCAGTGTCAGTACTGCCACAATCAAGTGGAGAGATCTACGCACTCTAACGTGCCAGCACTGAGTACTTGTATGAACTGTCACCTTGTTGTGAAAACTGACAGTCCTCAAATCCAAAAACTCCGTGAGGCCTATGATGCGGGAAAGAGCATCGAGTGGGTGAAAGTTCATATGCTTCCTGATCATGTGAAATTTAATCACGCAGCTCACATCGCTAAAGGCGTGAACTGCCAAACTTGTCACGGTCCTGTTGAGACGATGGAAAAAGTTTATCAGCACTCAGACCTCTCTATGGGCTGGTGTATTAACTGTCACCGTCAACCGGAATACAAAGCTCCACTTAACTGTTCGACTTGTCACCACTAAGGAAGATTCGTATGTCTGATATGCAACCTGAAAACATCAAGTCATTCCAGAATGCTCATTCTCCTT
>JBKCXY010000194.1:0-2073 GCA_046315835.1 Pseudobdellovibrionaceae bacterium
GAGTCAGTTTCATCTGCACAGATAAAACGGGAACAATCACGCGGGGGGTGCTGGAGCTTTCCGAGTTTGATCTTCCCTCTCAGGTCACGCCAAAACACTTATTCCCTATGATCCAATCTGCTATTGATCCGATAAGCCCAGATCCTGTTGACGTTGCTCTGCTCTCTAAACTTGGCCCTTCAAACCACTCTACATGGAGTCGTGTGAAAGTCTTTCCATTCACCGAGGATCGAAAGAAAGAGACTGTCATTCTGGCTCTCTCCCCCAGCGAACAAGTCGCTTTTTTCAAAGGCTCACCAGAAAGTATTCTGAAAATGACGGAGTTGTCTGAGGATCAAAAATCAACTTGGCTGATCAAAGTTCAACATTGGGCCCAGCAAGGCAGCAAAGTTCTTGGATGTGCAAGAAGGAAGCTCACTCCTCAAGAGGCCGATTCAACCCTTGAGCCCTGTTTGGATTTTGAGTTTTGTGGACTCCTCGTATTCAAAGACACTGTGCGCGCCGAAGCCAAAGAAGCTTTGGCTTACTGCCGTTCCAATGGAATCCGAGTTCTCATGCTCACTGGAGATCACCTGGATACAGCCTTAGCAGTGGCTCGTGAGGTCGGGCTTGGCGCTAAAGCCCCTCAAGGAATCTCTGCCTCCGAACATCCTGAAATGTTCAGTGAAGACAAATTGGCACTCAAAAAAAATGACTTCAAAAATCTTGACGTCATTGCCCGCTGCACCCCCGTCGAAAAACTAAGGATCGTGAATGCTCTGAAGTTGTCAGGTGAAACGGTGGCTGTGACTGGTGACGGTGTTAATGATGTCCCGGCCTTGAAAGCGGCACACATTGGCATTGCCATGGGCGAGAGAGGATCCACCAGCGCCAAGGAAGTCGCTTCTATCATCTTAATGGATGATAATTTTAGTACCATTGTCGGCGCGATCAAAGAGGGCCGGCAACTTTTTAAGAATCTTCAGCGAAGTTTTATTTATCTTCTTCTAATTCATGTGCCCTTCGTTTTAACTGCGGCCATTTTGCCCCTGATGGGGTACCCTCTCATCTACTTGCCTCTTCATATTGTTTGGTTAGAACTGATCATTCATCCCACGGCCCTCTTTGGATTTCAGCAGATCGCAGATCCCTCCGCCGCCAGTGCACGCCACGCAAAGAACTTTTTCTATGGACAAGATCTGGTTCGAATTCTTTTTCCTTCCCTGCTCGTCACAGGGTTGATTAGCCTTATTTTCTCACAATCTATTCAGTCGGGAGCTCTTGTGCCTGAGGCAAGGTCTAAAGCCCTTATTCTTCTGCTTTTCTGGAGTGCGGGGAATTTAGCTCTTCTCACAAACCTAAAAACACTTTCTGCCAAGCTTGTTTTTGGAATCACCGTTTTTTCCACTGTGCTGATTGTCCAATGGACATTTCTCGCTTCCTTTCTTAAGCTTGAACCACTGAAGATGAACGATTGGCTTTCGCTGTCGACGTGGACAGGCCTAGCTCTTTTCATCTCTTGGATCTTTCAACGATGGGGGAATCGGCATGCAAACAAAGCGTGATTTTTGGCTCAAATTTCTGCGACTGAGTGCTCTTTTTATATTGGTCACTGGTTTGTTGCCCAGTTTAGCGATTTTCGAGGCGACTCAAGAGCCATGGCGGCTTTTTTTCGATGTGCTTTCTTGGCCCATGGATAACTCACCTGCGGGATTTTCAGACACTGAACGACAACTGAGTGCTGTGCTTGGCGGAGTTCTTGTCGGTTGGGCCTGGTTGCTGTATCAGTTAGCCCACCCTGGTGTTTTTAATCAGCGAATCAGAACTCTTATGGTGCAATCAGGCTGGGTGTGGTTTCTTCTGGATAGTGGAGGTTCCATTCTTGCCGGACTCCCACTCAATGCCGTGAGCAATATTGGATTTGCAGTGATCTTATTAGTTCCGCTCAGGGCACTAAAATCAGTTGAGTAGCTGTTGGCCAACGACATTCAAGGATTCATCGATTTCTTTTTGAGTGGCTTTTCTGACGTCGAGAGCATCAATTTCAAAAATAAGGTCCTGACCTGCCAGAGGATGATTTCCATCAAGGCTCAC
>JBKCXY010000195.1:0-6756 GCA_046315835.1 Pseudobdellovibrionaceae bacterium
GTTTCATAGAGCTTGATCCAGGGTCAATGGATTTTTCCTTAACCCTTTTTAAACAAAGCTTCCGCTTTTGCTCTCAGATCTTCCTTTGTAGGCCCCGTCGTTTGACCTCGACCCGAAGGTTGAAAGAAGTCACAGTAATTCGCTCTCTCTTTCTCCCGAACAACATCTGCTGAAGTCTCTTTGCATTCATTGTAGACTTTCGGATCATAGAAATCACAGTTCTTACAGACATGAGCATCTGAACGGCAAGAAGGACACTCTTCACGAAAGCTCACTTTTTGATCAATGACGGGAATTTCCTTTTGGCAGTGAAAACAAATCATCGAAAATCCACTTGAGGCTTCAGTGTGAGGTGATGATGAGCTTCGATATTTCTAATGGTTCCAGTTTTACTTCTCATGACCACACTGTGAGTTTTCGCTTGATGACCCGGTAAAGTTTTAACACCTTTTAAAAAAGGTCCATCGGTCACACCGGTGGCGACAAACATCACTGAGCCTTTGGCAAGGTCATCGATTTTGTATTTTCTCTCGAAATCTTTAATTCCCATTTTTTGTGCCCGTACTTTTTCATCATCACTGCGAAACTTCAAGCGCCCTTGAAAATCCCCACCAAGGCATTGGAGTGCTGCTGCAGAGATCACTCCTTCCGGAGCTCCGCCAATACCCATCAAGAGATCGATTCCACTTTCCGGCCAAGCTGCCGCAATAGCCGCTGAAACATCGCCGTCTCCGATCAAGTGAATGCGGGCTCCCGTCTTACGAACTTCTGCGATCAAATTTTCATGGCGTGGACGATCTAAAATCACAACAGTCACATCTTCCACGGGCTTTTTGAGAGCCTCAGCCACTCTTTGAATATTTTCTTTAGGACTCAGATCAATATCAATGCGCCCTTTCGCTTCTGGCCCACAGGCAATCTTATCCATATAGGTGTCTGGCGCATGCAGGAAATTTCCTCTTTCCGCCACAGCAATCACAGAAATGGCTCCAACGCCTCCAAAGGCGCAGATGCTGGTGCCTTCCAAAGGATCCAGCGCAATATCTACTTGAGGGGCATCTTCAGTTTTGGTGCCAACTCTTTCTCCGATATACAGCATGGGAGCTTCATCTCTTTCCCCTTCTCCGATCACCACAGTTCCATCGATACGAACAGAGTCAAAAGCTTTCCTCATCGCATCCACAGCCGCTTGGTCCGCTGATTTATTATCCCCTTTGCCCGTCCACTTTGCGCTTGAGAGAGCTGCTGCTTCGGTGATTCTTACAAATTCGAGAGCCAGGTTTCGATCCATGTTTCTTTCTCCAAAATAGTCTGCATGTCTAAAGGCAGTTTGATCGGCTTTAATTCTGTATTCAAAGCGGCATGCTCTGTGCGAGCTTCGGCCACGAGCACATCCCCCCGCAGGAGACGATATTCAAAAATAATTCGAATTCCTTTTCTCTGCGCTTGCACTTGAATTCGAACCACGTCCCCGAACTTCAGGGGCTTTAGATGTCGAACTTGAGTTCCTAGCACCGCTAACGTGTGAGCACTGCCTGGTGTCTGATAATCGAGAAGCGCCTGAGCGTGAGCCCAAGCCACCCGAGCTTCCTCACAAAAGCGCAAATAATTCGAATGATGGACAATACCCATGAGATCGGTTTCGTAAAACTGAACTCGGTGCTGAACTTCAAACACTAAAGCACCCTGAATTGAACAAGACCTCGATGAACCGAATGCAATTCTGGATGATGAACTTTCATTTCATCTAAAAATCTCAACACCCGGTCCAAGTAGCTCGCACCTAATGAAACTGTGAGTTGCGACGAAGCTTTCCAAGGCTCTGCATAATCAGCCACAAAGTCCACCATCCCTGAAGATCTCCAGACTTTGAGTTCTTCGGTTCTTCCATCCAGCACCAGGCCATCGTATTCCATCAAGAATTGCCCTGTTCTCCAGATCAGAAAACTAGTGTCAAAGGGACCTTGCAGCCAGTAATCCGCCCGAAAGGCTTCTGGCAAAAGCTTCATCGCTGAAGAGGCCAGATTCTGGGCCACGATCCGATCTTTCACCACTTGCTCGAGCGCCAGTCGCCCCGCCGCCGTTTTTTGAAAAGAAAAATAAATGGACTCCGCATCCACTCGCTCAACAATGAGATCCAAATGAAAATCCTGTTTTGCAGCCTCGACTCGCAAACGTAAAGAAATTTCCATGAGCGGTTTGACCAGAGATAATTTCTGAGAGCTTGCCACCACCAGACCCGACAAACTCAACGCTTTCACGGGCGACAGGCTGCGATCTGGCCATACCAGCTGCAGTCCATTAAGCTCTCTTTCTCCGAGATGGCTTGATAAAGGGAAAACCCGAGGAACTTTGCTGCCAAGTTTTGAACTGACTTTATTTTTTGTGAGCCAAGCTCCGAGCATACTCTTTCTCCCAACGACTTCGTGTGGAAGTCGCGACATAATCTAGAACACCTTCCACCGCAATTGGAGCAAAAAAATCAAAAAAACCAAGAAACTTTCCTGAGTATTCCCCGTAAAACTCGAGCTGCCAGCTGTCCTGTTTTGCAGCGCGATACTCTAGGTGGCCTTTCATTCCTAAAAAGGCCCCTTCAATAATCTCAAAATTCAACAGGTTCTGCTGAGCCCGAAAGTCAATTTTCAAGGTTGATGTGCCCGCAAATCCCCAACCCTCAAAGCGAACTTGAAGCTTCTGAGTCTTTGGTTCCCATCGAGCTTCTTTCACCAAATCCGTGAGCTCTTTCAGCTCCTCAAAGGCCACAAGTTTTGCTTCTAAGAACTCCTCCGGCAAACTCACTCGGCCTGCCCCTTTCAACTTCCAGGAGTCCGACGCCCGATTGCAGAGGACGAGAATCTCCCGCTCGTCGAGACGACTTTGAATGGGGGGCTTCTCAAGCCAATGCCTTGCTCCTTGAGGTATTTGCGCGGACGAGGCTCCGCTGAGCAGAATGAGAATCAGAATTTGCCGTGAAAGTCGTTTGACCAAGACTCCCTCCATCAAGTCTAATCTAAGCATGGAGCCCTGGAAAAAAGAACTCCCAATGTGGATCACTTATTCAAGAATTGCTTTGGTCCCTGTGATCGTAGCTCTTCTTTTCCCCGATGTGGTTTGGGCCAATGTGACGGCGGCTGCCCTTTTTATTGTGGCATCCATCTCTGATTATTATGATGGTTACTTCGCTCGCAAATACGGTTCTGTCAGTATCCTCGGTCAGTTCATGGACCCTATTGCTGACAAAATTTTAGTGACCAGTATTTTGGTCATGCTGGTGAGTCTTCAGAAGATTGATCCCTTGATGGTGATTGTGATTTTGACCCGAGACACTCTGATTGGCGGCCTCAGGTCCGTGGCTGCCGCGGAAGGAATCATTATCGCAGCGAAGCCTGCGGGTAAGTGGAAAACGGCCCTCCAAATGGTTGCCATTCCCGCCATGATGATCGACACCCGGGTCATTGGGGTCCCCTTTGACAAAGTGGGGTACTGGGTCCTGTGGTTTAGCGTGATTCTTTCGGTGACGTCTGGGCTGGAATACGTTCGGTCTTATCTAAAAAGTCGTAAGCTATAGCCCCTCGGTGGCGCAGTCGGTACTCGGTCCCAAGCACATAGCCGGCGCCGTAAAGCACCACGCCCAAAGCACACAGCCAAAACCATTGTTTTAAAGTCCCACCCACTGAATAGCGCATGTCTTTCAATTGAGCCCTCTCTAACCCAGAATCAAGCACAAGCTCATTATATCGCCATTTAACCAACTTGCGTCATGGTCTTCAAAAATCAGGACCATTGACAGCCGCGGGGCAAAAGATTATTTTCTCGTCTCTTTCGAACTGATTTCAGTTCCGAATGCGGGAGTAGCTCAGTTGATAGAGCGTCGCCTTGCCAAGGCGAAGGTCGCGGGTTTGAGCCCCGTCTCCCGCTCCAATTTTCTTTTTTTAAATTAGAAAATTTGAGTTCTGAACCCGAGGGTCGCATGAACAGCGATCCGAAAGTTGTTCCCTTGTTCAAAGGGAATGTAAATCCAAAATACGCAAATGTCCCTGACTCTTTGAAATGGGGGTTCTTCCTATGATGGAAGCTCAAGATAGCCCTGCGGTTAAAGCGGCACATAAAGCTTCCGAAGCAAGAGCCAAGGCCCGCTGCGAAGCAAAGCTCAAAGCCAAAGTACGAGCCTCTTTAACAGTTATTTCTTGAGCCAAAAGCCTTCAAGAACTGATTTGAAACTTGGTTGATGTATTTCTCCGTCGTTCTAAACGAACTATGCAGACAGCACTTCTGCAAGAAATACGGATTTCCTCTGTACCAGTCATGCAAATGAAGAGCGCCGATAGTCGCGTAGCTATGCTTCCACGCATGCGGATGCAGGAACTTGAAATCGCATTCTTTAGCGATTTGTCGCCACCATTTCACAACGGTGTCGGGATAGCACTCAAGCAAACGATCTTTTGGCGCAATGTTTTTTTTAAGAAAACGGGCGACATCCACTAATATCTCAGGTGATGGCTGAACCATTGGAAGCTGAATGCGTTCGCCTGAAGTTGTTTTGGTTGAATCCTCAAATACCAATGCACCTTTTTCGCCGCGGCTCCAACCTGAAACAATGTTGTCCTTCAAATCAAAGTTCGGCACCTCATCATCGGGGTGCAGACATTCCGCTACAAGCCCGAGCAAGTTACCACG
The DNA here is from genome assembly GCA_046315835.1 of Pseudobdellovibrionaceae bacterium. Taxonomy (GTDB): domain Bacteria; phylum Bdellovibrionota; class Bdellovibrionia; order Bdellovibrionales; family Bdellovibrionaceae; genus JAJTIC01. The sequence continues at coordinate 4,678 of JBKCXY010000195.1, forward strand.
GCGAAGACCTGTACAAACGCCGAAGAAAATTGCGTAAGCTTTTTTCTTCATTTCAAGGTTGTCTTTGTAGGTGTGATCAATGGCCGTCTTGATTTCTTGCAAATCATCTTCGGTATAGGTCTCTTTCGTGCGAACGCCAGTCACATCTTCGCCCCGCCGATGGGCTTGTTTTTTCTGCTCAAGAGTCATCTTGATTTCAAGGGTGAAAAAATCGTCTTGGCCAATGTAACCCGAATCCAAAAGGAAGCGCATGTATTCATTAAACGGTGTCGTGATTGAGCTGTAAGTGTTGTGCGAATATTTCTTTCCGCTTTGGGTCTTCGCCATCATCACATGAGTGCGCCCTTTTGCTTTGAAGTTTTTAAAATCTTTCGGGTGATTGCATCCGTTGCCTAAAAAGAATGGCATCCAAAATCGTTTCATCCAACCTTTGTAGGCGAATGGAATACTGTGCGTGCTTTTGACGGCGACAAACTCATCGAGGTTGTCTTCAAAGTTAAACTCTTTGCTCTTGAGATCGAGCTTCTCTTGTATCTTGTATTTTGTATTTTGTATTTTGTATTTTGGCAGCGAGTATTTATCTTTCAGTTCTTAGTACAAGCGATGTTTCAAAGCTTGAAAGTGATTGTCCTGATTGGCTTCGGCCTTTTGCCATAAACTCCTCGAGAAAACCCTTGTGCCGCGTTTCCCTTAAAAGATCAACGCTTATACGCACTTGGCTTATCGGGAATTGGCAGAAAAACTTGAGTAGTAACGGTCTAGCCAGTTTCTTCTGCAATACGGGGCCAATCCTTGGTGCATAGTCCGTATAAAAGTTGACTTTATTTTTAAAAAGCGTCAACATTTATACTATGACGACAAAACTACCAAAAACTCTTCAAAAAGGGCCATTTACTTACAAGCAAGCCTTGGCCTCGGGACTTAACTTGAGGATGGTAAGACAACTTGTCGCCGATGGGCATTGCTACACTGTAGCTAAGGGCGTCTACATGCCTACGAGCGTAGAGTACAATGAAGAAAACCAATTTAAAGCGGCAACCCTTGTTGTGGGACAGCCTTCGGCCATTTGTTTGGTCTCAGCCCTTTCAGTTTACGGACTGACCGACACCATTCCACGCAAAACATGGATCACAGTACCCGCAACAAAGCGAACTCAAGTTTCAAGCCTTAAAGTTTTAAGGCAAAGCGATCCCCAATGGAACATCGGGATTGAAACGAAAAATGGCTACACGATAACTTCCATTGAGCGCACCCTCGTGGAATCTTTCTGCTATAAAAATATGATTGGCAGCACTGTTCCCATTGAAGCTCTGCGCGAAGCCGTCAGAAAAAAATTGACGACGCCATCTAAAGTTCTCGATATGGCAAAAAAGCTGGGCGCTGTTCATCGCATACTTCCTTACCTGGAGGCAATGGCATGAGCAAAACGGTTTCACCTGAAAAAATTCAACTTGAACTCAACAAACTCGCCAAAGCTGCAAAAACTCTTTCCGTGAATGACCTGCGCATGGTCTTGGCTTTGGAGCGTGTGATTGCCCGCGTGGAGAATCACAAAAAGCTATCCAAGCATTTTGTTTTCAAAGGCGGATTTGTTTTACTTAAAACTGTCAACTCAAATCGTTTCACTCGTGATGTGGACGCACTTGCCATCGGCCTTTCGCGCAAACAAGTTCCTGATCTTGTGGGAGATGCTTTGTCCGCAGATCTGCAGGATGGACTTTGGTTCGGCGACGTCAAGACCACCGATCTAGTCAATCAGGGACCGTATGGTGGCTACACTTTCAATGTCGCTTTCACTATCGGCAAAGCTCCATCGGCTAAAGATCCAAAAATTAAAAAGTTCTCTAGGATTCGCATTGACGTGGGATTCGGCGACGCACTGGAATCAGTGCCGGAGAAACAATCCATGCCATCTATTCTTACAGATGAAGAGCCTGTCACATGGTCGGTTTATCCGTTTGAGTTTATCTTTGCTGAAAAAATGGAAGCGTTGTTTTCACGCGGCAGCAACAACTCCAGAGCGAAAGACATCTACGATATGCAGCTCATCTTTGGAAGAATCAAAGATAAGAAATTGCT
>JBKCXY010000196.1:0-3034 GCA_046315835.1 Pseudobdellovibrionaceae bacterium
GTCTTTTAACAGCACTATTTTTTTCTACTATTGAGAGGATCAAGGAGCGTTGGTTTTATAGACTTCACTACGATACATATTTCTTTTGATTTGCAGTTGCCTGATTTTCCGAAAACCTGAACGTATGCCCTTTCAATAAGAAACTTACTTTGGGATTCGGGAATATCATTCAAAGACAGAGTTCCCTTCTTGAAGGAAGCCTTTTCGTTTTCAACAAACAAAAACCATTTTTCATTTTTCTTAAACAAAGTTCCTTCTATTTTCACTTCATCAGACGCGAGAGCATTAGCGGTCAACAAAAGGAAGAGGAGCGTGAGCATGGCTTTCATAATGACCTCGAGCAAGGATCAGAGACATCCCTGTGATCTCTAAAAATCTGATCGATAAGTTGACGCTCTTGCAGCATGAATCCTTTAGCTTTTTCTTTTACTTTGCTCTGGAGGGTGGTGATTCGCAGGAGATTCTCAGGCGTTTCTGGAAGTTTCTTATCTAGTTCATCCTTTAATGATCTGACCGCTGAATTGTAGTCATTGAGTGCTTGATAATAAGGCACCGTTGCAGCATCGGTGAGATGGGCTCCAAGGCTTGTTAGTTGCTTGATCAGAGCATTATTAGTCGAACTGAGTTGTTCGCAAGAAAGGCTTTGCTCTTTTGTGATTTGAGGCTGAAAGAGTCCGGTGGTGAAGTATGGAAAAGTCAGTAAAGTACTTAGTGCTGGCGACTGAAAAGTTAAGTCTTGCGTCCTAGACGTCCAATATGCAGATGAAATCGAAGAGAGATTCAATTTTTTATCACGATAATGTTTCGCCGTTTTTTGAAAACAAGCACTTTGAGAGAAATATGGATCCTTTTCGAGCGTCGGTAAGCTGGCTTGATAATATCTCATAGCAACGTATTCTCCCGTCGACGTAAAATCCGTGGCAAAATCGGGATCATCATCAAAACAACCGTATCCTAATTCGTTTCCAGCAGTCTGAAAGTACGCACAGGTGTTGGTGAGGCCGAGATTTTTGAACTGAGCTTTTGCCCGACCAGAATGACAGGAGCCAAGTACAATGGATGGCAACGCACCTTTATCTTCCAGCTTTTTAACGTATCGAAGGACTTTTTCGCTAGGATATTGGATTTCCCGTCCAGCGGAGTCAAAGACGGTAAAGGTGTGCTGACATTGAGATCCAGCATCACTGCGTATGTGTGGCCCCAGCTCTTGACAAGTGTCACTCCCATGAGCGATTAATAAAATTTCAATTTTGTCGCCAGATTTCGTTTTTTCAATAAGAGCCTCAAACACAGAGTCAATATTCGACGACGTCGCTGCACGCGAAGTGCCTACGGCGTTATTGGCTTGCAGCGGGTCGAGCTTTTTAAAATCATCCGAGTACTTTTCTTTTTCCTGATCCTCGCGTCCCGATCCAAACAGCGTTGTTACTTTATAACCCTTCGCTTCAAGTCCAATGGTTGCTGCGGCGGTCACCCTGGCAAATTCATGATGCTTAGACTCTACTTTCTTAGAGCTTCCACCGATGACCAGAGCATAGTTATTGGCGAGGACCGTTCCCGAAGAAAAGGCCAAGAAGAAAAAAATTAAATTGATCCGCCGAATTAGCATATTCCACATCTATCCTAACATCGGAGCGGACCAAGATTTTCTTGAAATCTAGGCAAAAGTTTGGCGAGCTTCGTGGGCGCATAGTTTTACCTTGAAATTCAGGCGAATACGTCTCAACCGACAAAGAATACCTGGCCAAAGGTAAGGCAGATTCTTCCCACCGACAGACGCCAAAGTGTATGAAGTGGACATATTTATACGAGACCGTTAAGCTTTTTCTCGAGGCGATCGAAATGAGAAATGAAGATTAGGTAAAAACTCCATTTTGCACTGAAGTTTTTCGGGAGAGGAACAGGCATGAAAAAGAATATGGTACTGTTATCGATGGGAGTGTTGGCAACAACAACGTGGCTTGGATGTTCACATACAAGCACAAAGAATGAAAGCGTAAGTCGGGCCCAAAGCAATTCCGCAGAGAGAAAATTGGCCGGACTAATGGACGCAGGAATTGTGGGTCCGAATGGCGAAGTAATCTTGTTTTACAAAAGCGCGAATAAGATCGTTATTCAGCAATGTGAGGATTACACGGTTTTGAATCGCCGCGAAGACTGTACGACGAAATCCGGCACATCAGTCGCGCAAGTGCCAGTTACCGAATTCAAAAACCGCCTGAAAGCAGCTCTCATCGTTCCCGCTGAATACCCGGCCGCGATGAAGGAAAAGATCGACCTCTATAACAAAGGGAAACAAGACGACATCGCTGACCTTGAGCGCCAACGGGCCGAAGTTCAAAGAGCTATCCAGCAGATTCAAGACTTTATCACGGCCTATGGTCAAGAGAATGCCGATCAAGGCAAAATGGACAATCTAAAGCAGCGCCTTGGAGTTATTGAAGGAAAGCTTGGAGACAATTCAAAGCTGGCCGGAGCCATTCGCGAAATCAATCAGCTCATCGATAAATTGGTTGATCAAATCATCGGCCAACCTGCCCTACAAAAGTTTGTGTTCTCAAAAGACAAGCAGAGCTTTGAATTCAACATTTTGCGTAGTTACGTCAAAACACCTGGTCTTTCGGCGCAATTTGCAAGGATCAGAGCTGGAACCTTCCAAATGGGCAGCCCTTCTTCAGAAGTTGGAAGACATGACGACGAGGTCCTTCATTCTGTGACGCTGACGAAAGACTTCGAGATTCAGCAAACGGAAGTGACCCAGGCTCATTGGTTCCTAGTGATGGGTTACAATCCATCTTACTTTAAGAGCAAAGGATACTGCTCTGACGACTATTTAGAAATTAATGGCGCTGCCTTGTGCCCAAATAATCCTGTTGAGCAGGTATCTTGGAGTGACACTCAGGACTTCATTAAAAAGCTGAATGACGGCAACGATGGTTATGCCTATCGCCTGCCCACGGAAGCGGAATGGGAATACGCTGCTCGTGGTGGAACGCAAGCGGCCTATTCTTTCGGAGATGATGCAAGAGCCCTG
>JBKCXY010000197.1:0-3098 GCA_046315835.1 Pseudobdellovibrionaceae bacterium
GACTCAGAAAGAGCAGCACCTGATTCACTGACTTTACTGCCACTAACCTCAAGAAGCAAAACTAACTTTTTACCGATCTTAACAGCCGAATTTATAGTCATTTCCGCGACTTTTGAGGACGAATCCGAGACCGCAGCAGTACTCTGAGAAACTGCAGCGCTCGACTGCTGAGAAAGAGAGCTGCTGGAATCCATGAGTGTCTCAAAGAGCTGAGCTATTGAACCAGACACAGTTTGTAACGATCCCGAGACGGCTACAGAACTTGATGCGACAGAGGCAGAGCTACCACCGCCAGTTTTAGAGCGAATGCCACCAGCGGCAAATGCTTGAGTCGTCAACAGACTCGCAATTGTGATCGCTGTTACTGTTACTTTCGATTTCATACGAACTCCTTATATATTGGTTTAGAAACTGGTGCCTGCTTTCAAGTCATCTCAAAAACACCCAGCTGCTAAATGCCTCTGAGCACCATTTATGCCAAAATTATGAGTCATTAAAATGACCAGGTTAGTTTAAGAGATCGCTAGCGTTCAGGTATTCTTCATCATGACAAAAATTGCAGGCCTCTGTGGGTTTTTTTTTACAAGCTCTTCCCGCAATTTGTAAAAAGTAAAGTGTAAAGTGTAAAATGCCTAGACAGCCCATTGAGCTTTAAAACGAATTAAGAGACGGAAAATAGCTGGAACAATCCTCGCATTTAGCAGGATAGGAAAGTCGTTCAAAGTCCTATTTAGGAAAAGGTCCTTCAGAGGATTACGATCGAATTCTTTTATTTTGGTGGGCGACGCTGAGGAGGTCCTTAAATGACGAAGAATAAATTTCTTACGAGAATCTTTCGTACGCAACTCTGCGGAACTTTCCGTGCTTCGCTCAAAATGGATCTTTGTTCGGTCAGTGGCCAGTGAGCTTTTTGCGAAAGGACAAATAACAGGTGGCTGCTTTGGTCTTGTGAATGAGAAAAATAGGAAGGCGACAGAATGCATCCAATCGACAAAAATAAACATTTATGCTCGTTGAAACTCGTCGCTATTGCTTTGCTTTTGGCTTTTAACACGCATAACGCAACGGCAGCAACCAATCGTTGCGCCGATGTCTTTTTAGGTCGTGACCTACCAAGAAGTTCTTTTGCAAAACCACCGATAAGTGGCATTCGCGAGAATGAGCTGATGGCCCAGGTATCAAGCAAACTTATGTTGGTTCCAGAGTTTCAAGGCATCCGCCAGACTGCCCAGCAGATGGGGCTCAGAGTTTGGCTCTTTGGTGGAACAGCGTCGAGCTTTCTTCATTATGTGAAGTGGGACCTTGCGAGAAGCAAAGGTCTTATGGACCTTCAGAATGACAGATTTGATTATGACTTTACAAATATTTTTCGAAGTACGCAGGATCTGGATATTGTCGTAGATGCCACACCAGAATTGGCTCGTCAGTTCCAGAATGCGATCTCGCAGAAATTCCCGCACTTTCTTGGCTCAAAGGCCAATAAATGGGAAGTTCGAACACTCAGACACAGAATGGGCTTGCCTAACGGGCCGGGTTTTAAAGAAGCTCTTTTAAACGATGCTGATTTCAACAATCAAAATACGGATTCCAATTCTGTGGGTATGGTTGAAGTAACGGTCAGTAAAGATCCTGTTGTTCGTGATTTACGGAATTGGGATCAAACTGGCAGCGTTTTTCTAGAAGATACGCTTAATAATCGAATTAGGTATTTAAGAAGTGACCGTCACTTTACGACAACGCGGGCGAAGGCCGGTGAGAACCCTGAGATTCTCTCAGTTCTGAGACTTCTTGTGAAGGCTTTCCAATATGAACTTAATTTTTCTGAACGAGATTTCCAACAGATGAAAGAGATCGTCGGTCAGTTTAACCCCTCAGCTGTTACGAATAGTGTCGCCCAAAGAAGGTTGCAGGATACGGCGAAAAAACTTGTCATGCACGCAACCAACATCGAATACGCGATGAACAAGCTCGATGAACTTGGCTTGCGCAAAAAACTGATCGCGATGGGAAATACAAATGAAATGAACTCAAGCGCTTGGTGGCTGAACAAAGAGCCTCTCAGATCAAAAGTTGTCGGAGAAGGCCGTGGAAAAACGGCCAGAGATCTTGGGATCAAAGTCGTCGCCCACGAAACGAATAGTTTTTTGGCCTACGAATCGATTACACGTTCACACTCGGGTGAACCGAATGTTTTGATATCAAGACAGAATGCCGTCGGCGAATCTGCGGGTGTCGGCAATGGGTTCTACACGAAAGTCGGCAGAATCGGAGCTGCAGGTACGGGACTTACGATTCGCTTCTCTGTCGATCCCGGTGCCCGAGAGGGAACGGATTTCTTCCGTTACGGGGATGTCCTCGTTTTTCAGAATAAGAAGGCTCTGAAGGTTATTCAAGAGTCTCTAAATTATAGCCTCGACGATTTGATCAGGATGGGGGAATCCGAGCGAATCCCCGTCCATTATTCAGATTTGGCTCTTCTTGAGAAGCTCAAGCGGAAACTCAACGCCTCAACACTCACTGATGAACTCGGAAAATTTTTGAATTCCAAATCCGAAGCCGATCACGAAAAACTCATTCATGCTCTTACGAGCTTCCAGAACTTGGCCAGGAAAAAGCTGATTACGCCGGAAACGCTGGCCTCAGTGGAGAAATTCATTACCTCGAAAATCACTGATGAACTCGGAAAACTTTTGAATTCCAAGTCCAAAGCCGATCACGAAAAACTCATTGACGTTCTTACACGCTTAAACAACTCGGCCGAAAGACTCATTCATGTTCTTTCGAGCTTAAACAACCCGGCCAGGAAAGAGCTGATTGCGCCAGAAACGCTGGCCCCAGTGGAAAAACACATTGCCTCGAAAATCAACGATGAACTCGGAAAACTTTTGAATTCCAGATCTGAAGCCGATCACGAAAGACTCAGTCACGCTCTTTCAAGCTTACAGAACTTGGCCGCACAAAAGTTGATTGCGCCGGAAACGCTGGCCTCAGTGGAAAAATACATTGGCCCGAGAATCACTGATGAACTCGGAAAACTTTTGAATTCCAAATCCGAAGTCGATCATGAAAGACTCATTCAGGTTTTCTCGAGCTTGCAG
>JBKCXY010000198.1:0-2203 GCA_046315835.1 Pseudobdellovibrionaceae bacterium
GAACGCCGTCCTCTAACTACCTAACTCTCTAGAGAAAAAAGGGAAATCGGACGGAATTTCTGTTTCTTGTTTTACAAGAAACAGAAATCACCAACGAACACGCAGATTTCATAAGGAAATGTTGGCTCCATTGAGGCGGTAGCAGTGACCAGGGACAGGATTTTGAATCAGTTTGAAAAAGTTAAAGCTCTTGTAAGTGCGCCTTCGCAAGATCCGTGATCACGCGACCTTTTTGAGTTTTCTGAAGGAGTCCTTCCTGGATCAAAAAAGGCTCATAAACTTCTTCGAGGGTATCGGTTTCCTCACTGAGGGCCGCGGCCATGGTTTCAATACCCACAGGGCCACCTTTGAATTTATTGCCGATCAAATCTAAAATTCTACGATCCATGGAATCAAGCCCCAACTGATCCACACCCATTTCATTCAGTGCGTATTTTGCAATTTCAACGGTGATCCGCCCCTGGCCTTTCACTTGAGCATAATCTCTGACTCGCTTGAGTAGCCGAATGGAAATTCGGGGAGTTCCTCGAGAACGTTTTGCAATTTCATCAATCCCTGATTCCTCCGCAGGAATTCCTAAGATTTCTGAATCTCGAGTCAAGATTTTCACCAAGGCTTTTCGATCATAAAAATTGAGACGCTCGACAATACCAAATCGATCTCGGAAAGGAGCATTCAAGAGCCCCGCCCGAGTTGTGGCTCCTACCAAAGTAAAGGGGGCTAACTGAAACTTCATCGAGCGCGCAGCCATTCCCTCGCCGGTCACAATATCCAAATAATAATCTTCCATGGCTGAATAAAGGTATTCTTCCACCGTCCGACTGAGGCGATGAATTTCATCGATAAACAAAACGGAAAATGGTTTCAAACTTGTGAGAAGTGCCGCCAAGTCGCCTTTTTTATCGAGAGCCGGCGCACTCGTCACTTTACACTCAACACCCATATCAGAAGCGATAATTTTTGCGAGAGTTGTTTTACCAAGTCCCGGAGGACCACTGAGAAGCACATGATCCAAAGGCTCTTGACGATCTTTGGCTGCTTGAACAAAAATCTTCAGCTTATTTTTGATTTCATCTTGTCCTGCAAAATCATCAAAGGACGAGGGCCTGAGCTGATTTTCCCAGGACTTTTCGGCTTCTGTGGCCACTTCTTCAAAAATTCGACTCATCGTTCACTCCTCAGACCGTTCGCCTATAAGCTGGAAAGAGATTGTAGCCCCTGACGAATCCCCTCTTGTAAATCAATCTCTCGGGGAAGTTGTGAAACCACTTGATCCACATCTTGCGGTTTAAATCCCAAATGAACCAATGCAAAGGTGATTTCTTGGTGGGTGCCAGTGAATTTGCTCGGACTTTTCTCTGTGGTGACCAGTTTACCTTTCAGAGTTAAAATCATTTGTTCAGCGGTTTTTTTGCCCACTTTGGGAAGTCCTGTGAGAGCTTTCACATCCCCCGCATCAATCATCTGCTGAAGTTTTTCGAAAGTTGTTCCTGAGAGAATATTCAGAGCTGATTTGGGGCCGATGCCATTCACTTTGAGCAAAGTGATAAACATTTGTTTTTCAGCGCGGGACTCGAAACCAAACAAGGTGATTTGATCTTCGCGCACATGAGTATAAATCCATAGGCCGATACCGTGAGTCTCTCTTTCTTTCGAAGAAAGGGACGCCATCTGAGCGAGTAATGGAAGTGGCGTTTGAACTTCGTAGCCCACTCCTGAAACATTCAAAACTAAATTCTCCGTAGTGAGATCAAAGACTTGACCCTTCAGATAACCGATCATATTTCGACCCCTTTCAACTGCGGCCGGCCCACTTGAAACCCATGATAGAGGGCTAAAGCTAAGGCATCCGAAGCATCGATTTGACGAATTTCTTGCAGCCCCAAAATTCGCTGCACAAAGAGCTGCACGGATTCCTTATCGGCTCCGCCATGACCTGTCAGCCCCTTTTTTACGATGCGAGTGGCATACTCCACCACTTGCGCTCTTGACCGAGCAGCTTCGAGCAAAGCCACCCCACGAGCATGACCGAGCTTGAAGGCTGAGTCCGCATTTTTGCCTAAAAAGATTTTTTCAATCACCACCACTTGGGGTTGGTATTTTTGGAGAAGCCCCTGCAAAGAACCACTGAGATCGAGCATCCGCTCGGGAAATCCCAAATCTGTTTCCAAATGGATCGCTCCATGGTTGATATGCTTAAATG
>JBKCXY010000199.1:0-1688 GCA_046315835.1 Pseudobdellovibrionaceae bacterium
ATCGTAGCCTGCCTGAATATTTAAAAACTTCTGGTGGAGCTACAATTCCTGTGTCTGTGGAAGTGGGTCCTTCAGAGCGAGAGATCGACAGAAACTAGGAGTCTGAGTCAAACAACAGTCAGACTCAAAATGGGGTGGGTAAAAGCGGAGAGAAATCTCCGCTTTTCTTTTTTAAGATGCTTACTTTTTGATTCTGACTTGCGCACTACCTTGGGATTTACAAAGGATGCTGAGGTTTTGCTCTTTCTCACACTTGGGTGAATTACAATTCACACTCACCACTTGATTTTCTTTGTTGATATCGCGAATCTCTTTTTTCCAGTCCTCACAAGCTTTCTTCCAAGAGGCTCTGGCCTGATTCATCAAAGGATTTGGATCACCTTCAATATCACCAGTGACCGTGATCACCTCCAAAGAAGTGGGCGGAATATTTTCAACTTGAATCACTTGAGCTTGAGCGGAAAACATCCAGGCTAAAATCATCGCTTGAATCATATGTCTCTCCTTTGCATGAACAGCCTTAGTGTCGTGTGCCTTAAATCACTGAGTCAACAAATTCTCGCGGGGAAAAGGGACGCAAGTCTTCAATCTTTTCACCCACACCAATGAGACGGATGGGAAGCCTCAGCTCATGAGAAAGACCCACAGCCACTCCACCTTTGGCTGTGCCATCCATTTTTGTGAGAACAACACCTGTTAATTGAACTGCCTCATGAAACTGCTTGGCTTGCAAGAGCGCATTCTGTCCTGAGTTGGCGTCTAAGACGATCAAAGTCTCATGGGGGTAAGTTCCATCAATTTTTTGCAGAACGCGCTTCACTTTCTTGAGCTCATCCATCAGGTGAGCTTGGGTATGTAAACGCCCAGCGGTGTCGATGAGGACCACGTCATAATTCTGCGCTTTGGCTTTCGCGACAGCATCAAAAGCCACCGCACTGGGATCCTTCACCCCTTCTGGTGAAAAAATCTCAACTTGAGCCCGCTCTGTCCAAGTTCGAAGCTGATTGCCTGCCGCCGCTCGAAATGTATCGCCTGCGGCCACCAAAACTTTCTTCCCTTCGCTGGCCAATTTTGCTGCAATTTTGCCAATCGAAGTGGTTTTCCCAACTCCGTTCACTCCCACAATCAACCAAACTGTCGGTTGGGCTTTCAGATTTAAATACTGAAGCTGCGATGTTGTCTTGGGTTCTTGCACGCCAGCTCCCTCAAAAATTTGCAGGAACTCGGACTTCATTGCTGACTTCACGGTCTCTAAATTCTTTTGCTCAGAATTTGAAAGTTGATCTTTCACGGAAGACAGCAATCGCTCCACGGTCTGAGGACCCAAATCAGAAGTGTACAGAACTTCCTCGAGATCTTCCCAAAACTGCGGAGTGGACCCCGAAAACACAGAAGAAATTCTTCCCCAGAACTGCCCTTGGGTCACGGAAAGGGCTTCTTTCAGACTGACTAATTTTTGCGGAGCTGGGGCTGCCTCTTCGGCCTGAGCGCTCGGAAGAGTGACCTGGGACTCAGATCTGATTTGTGTATTTCTACGCGAGCGGAGCACAACAAAAACAATCGCAAAGAGCAAGACTCCCAAAAACAAAACCAAACCGAACATTGCCATTTGACCGGATGAGGTCATGCCCACTTCATTCATACTGACTCCGTGTTGAGTTAATCAAACCAGGCCGAAACGGGATTTA
>JBKCXY010000200.1:0-3023 GCA_046315835.1 Pseudobdellovibrionaceae bacterium
TACCGCCTCAATGGAGCCAACATTTCCTTATGAAATCTGCGTGTTCGTTGGTGATTTCTGTTTCTTGTAAAACAAGAAACAGAAATTCCGTCCGATTTCCCTTTTTTCTCTAGAGAGTTAGGTAGTTAGAGGACGGCGTTCTGCTGAAGGGACAGGGTTTTGAGTCAGTCTTTGATTTCCTCTGAAAAACGCAGACCAAAACTCGAAGCGGTGAGAATCAAAATGACAGCCAAGTACACGAGCTCAGGCTGGTGAGCTAAATCAGAAAAAAATTGGAGAATTTGTTGTAAATCAAACATCGGGTTTTCAAGATCTCGTGTCTGATCAAATTAGTCTAAATTTATTTAACTCTTCTGCTGAGCCGCAGTCTTTTTCGATTTTCGAAGAAGCCCCTGACCCACACTTGCAATGGTTTCCAGGATGGGTCCAAACTTTAGTCCGAGGCTAGTCAATGAATACTCGACTTGGGGTGGGTAAGTTTCTTTCACTTCTCGCTCGAGTACACCTAAGTCTTCAAGATCTCGTAACCGATGGGTCAGAACCTTGGCCGACACAGATCCTAGCTGGCGCTTGATCTGGCCAAATCTCAACGGCCCACTTTTGAGCGCCCAATAGATTTCTAGAGTCCATGCCCCAGATAAAAATCGGAGAGCTTCTTTCACAGGGCAGGGCCCCTGGGAAGACTGACCACTACTCTGACAGGAAGCTTGCTTTTTATCTGAAATCATCTTTTTTTTCATGGTTACCAAAAAGTACCTACTATTTATTAGAAAGTATATGCAGTAGGCTGCAAAAAACAACATCATGGACCCCATGAGTTTTTCAAAATTAACTCATGACACCTCATTAAGGAGTACCTATGAAAAAAATTGCGATTATCTATCACTCTGGCTATGGCCATACTGCTTACTTTGCTCAGCAGGTTGCCGAAGGCGCAGCCTCGACTAAAAAAGTAGAAGTCAAAATCATGACCAGTGAAGAAGCTCTAAAGAATATTGATGCCCTTTCAAACTATGACGGACAGATCTGGGGATCCCCCACGTATATGGGAAATGTCTCAGCACAGTTCAAAGCGTTTATGGATGCTTCATCAAAGGCTTGGATGACTCAGTCCTGGAAAGGCAAATGGGCTGCTGGCTTTACTGTGTCTGGCTCACCCAGCGGAGATAAAATGACCACTCTGATCACATTGGCTGTGCTAGCAGCACAACACGGGATGTACTGGATGCCCATCGGAGTTTCCAATGAAGTTTACAGCGGCACAGCACCAGATCAGGCCAAGAACCGATTAGGCTCTTCTCTCGGTGCTATGGCTCAAGCTGCGAACGAAGCCCCAGAGAAATCTTTTGTTCCCGGCGACTTGAAAACCGCATTTCATTTGGGTCAAGAATTCGCAGAAACTGTGGCTAGAAGGGGCTAATGAGCCCCTTCTTTTTCAGAGCCAGGATCACTCCTTCATCTCGCATTTCCATCAGTGAAACCCACCTAGGACTATCAGCCCGAGCGCCGACCTTGAACACAAGCGCACAAACTAAGTGCGCTTGTAATCATCCTGATAACGAACGATATCATCTTCGCCAAAGTAAGAGCCCATCTGAACTTCGACGAACTCAAGAGGACTCGTGCCATTGTTACGCATGCGGTGTTTAGCCCCGAGTGGGATATGCACATAGCTTCCGTACTTCACAGGGATCACTTGGTCATTCAGAACCACTTCCCCACTGCCCTTGACGACGATCCAATGCTCTTCCCGCTTGGCGTGACTCTGCAGAGACAACTGCTGACCAGCATTCACAGTGATTCTTTTCGATTTGAAATATTCAGTATCTTCGAGAATTTCAAACTTGCCCCAAGGACGCTCTTCAAACACATGTTGATCAGCCAAGTGGGAAGAATCTGACTTTAACCGGTCCACCACCAGCTTTACATCTTGGGTTGATCCTTTGTGAGCTACCAGTAAAGCATCTTTGGTGTCCACGACAATTAAATTATCCACACCCACAAAAGCATAGGTTTTCTCTTTGGCTGGCAGGACAAAATTATTTTTGGAATTCACTTCGATGGTTTCAGCGTTGTTGCGGCCACTGCGGTTGTAAACTTCAGCCACAGCATCCCAACTGCCCACGTCACTCCAATTCGGATCACAGGGCACACACAAAAGCTCTGCAGGAGAGAGCTTCTCCATGATCGCATAATCGATCGAAATGCTGGGCATACTGGTGTAGATCTCTTTCAGGTTACTGAGATCAGGTTTCAAAGTTTCCAGTGCATCCCAAATTTGAGGTTGGTACTTTTCAAAAAGTTCCGCCATGAGCTTCACCGGAAACACAAAGATCCCGGCATTCCAAAAATAATTTCCTTCGCGTAAGAATTCTTTTGCCAGCTCAAAAGATGGTTTCTCGTGAAATTTCATCACGCTGTAAGACGCCATTTGTTTTTTATACGTGAAGGGAGTTTTCTCGGTCTGGATGTAACCATATCCCGTATTCGGCTCTGTGGGCTTTAATCCCAAAGTCACAATTTTCTGATCGCGGGCGGCTGCTTCCGCCAGATCCAGGGCTTGTTGGAACACATCTTCCTTCTCAATCAAATGATCCGCTGGGAATACTCCAACGACTTCGTCCCCTTTGCCCTGATTCATAAGGACTTTCGTCAAAAGAGCAATGGCTGGAGCCGTATTTTTCCCGACGGGCTCAAAAAGAACATTTCTGGATTGAACGCCGGCTTCTTTCAAGCTGATCTCAGTCTGCACTGACAAAGCTTGCGAAGTGATAATCCAGGGCTCACCAAAAGGCATCAGCCGCTGAATGGTCATGGTCTGCAAAGACTGATCAAACAGATTACTGAATTGCTTAGGCTTTGAACTTCGTGAAACTGGCCACAGTCTTGTACCGCTACCGCCCGACATGATTGCTACGATCACTTCTCTTCTCCTTGAAAATCTGGCCAGCCATATTCCACGGCTGGTCCCCAGGAAACTCTGGATAATAATGGCCAAGAACGCCATTTTTCAAGCTGATTTA
>JBKCXY010000201.1:0-5693 GCA_046315835.1 Pseudobdellovibrionaceae bacterium
CTATGGAGAAGGGAAAGAGTATCCCCATATCTACGGCCCCCTCAACCTGAATGCAGTGGTGAGGGTTGTGCCATTTCCCCCTAAAGAAGACGGGACCTTCGAGTTTCCAGAAGTGCTCCGAACATCTTAGGCCAGGGCCTATGACTCGGCGCACGTGAGCGTGCAAGTGCAGGACAGAACTCGGGATTTTTGCTAAATCTAAAAGGCTATGACACAAACATCACAAACGCCTTACTCGCCTGTAAAACCTGACGTCAATATTCCAGCTCAAGAAGAAGCTCTTCTTCAGTTTTGGGATCAGGGAAAGATTTTTGAAAAATCCATGGATGCCTCCAAGAAAACTTACAGTTTTTATGACGGGCCTCCGTTTGCGACAGGGCTTCCGCACTATGGTCACTTGTTGGCCGGTGTGTTGAAAGATGTGGTGCCAAGGTATTGGACCATGAAGGGATACACAGTCCCTCGGAGATTTGGTTGGGACTGTCATGGCCTCCCCGTAGAAAACGAAATCAATAAGCAGTTCCAAATCGCCAGCCGCAAAGACATTTTGAAAATGGGGGTGTCTCAATACAACTCCGCTTGCCGCGGGATTGTGAAAAGATACTCGGAAGAATGGAAGACCACGGTGCGCCGAGTGGGTCGTTGGGTGGATATGGAGCGGCCCTACTTCACTATGGATGTGGAATTCATGCAGAGTGTGTGGTGGGTGTTCCAGCAGCTCTTTGAGAAGGGCCTGATCTACGAAGGTTACAAAGTTGTTCCTTACTCCGTCGGGATTTCAACGCCGCTCTCAAACTTTGAAGCGAACTTGAATTATAAGATGGTGCA
This sequence comes from Pseudobdellovibrionaceae bacterium, assembly GCA_046315835.1. Lineage (GTDB taxonomy): Bacteria > Bdellovibrionota > Bdellovibrionia > Bdellovibrionales > Bdellovibrionaceae > JAJTIC01. The sequence goes on from JBKCXY010000201.1 coordinate 829, forward strand.
AGATCCTGCGATCACCGTGAGTTTTCCGGTCACAAGCCTTGCCAATCATTTTGTTTTAGCGTGGACGACCACACCTTGGACGCTGCCTTCGAACTTAGGCCTCGCTGTGGGCCAAGATTTAGATTACGTTTTCGCCAAAGAAATTTCTTCTGGTCGAGTGCTCATTCTTGCGCAAGCGCTGTTAAAAAGTGTGTTTAAAAATCCTGAAACTGAAGTTGAAGTTGTCAAGACCGTGAAGGGTCGCGAGCTTTTGGGGCTCACTTATGAACCGCTCTTCCCGTATTTTAAAGATCGATCTGTGCTGGGCGCTTTTCAAGTGATTCACTCGGACCACGTCACCACCGACAGTGGTACGGGTGTTGTCCACATGGCTCCCGCGTTTGGGGAAGAGGACTACTATGCTTGCCTTAAAGCAGGAATCCCCATCGTCAATCCTGTCGATGATGACGGGATGTTCACGAGCGAAGTGCCTGACTTTCAAGGGAAGCGCGTGAAAGATGCCGATAAAGAAATTATCGCAAGCCTTAAAGCCAAAGGGCGACTGTTTAAGCAAGACACTCTTCAGCACAGTTATCCATTTTGTTATCGCACGGACACGCCACTGATTTACCGAGCCGTTTCGAGCTGGTTTGTGGCGGTTGAAAAGATCAAAGATCAAATTGTGAAAAACAATAAATCCACCGCGTGGGTGCCCGACCATTTACGTGACGGTCGATTTGGGAACTGGCTTGAAAATGCCAGGGATTGGGCGATCTCGCGAAACAGATTTTGGGGCACGCCACTTCCGATTTGGCGAAATGCTGAGGGCGAAGTGATCTGTGTGGGCTCAAAAGCCGAACTTGAAAAGCTTTCTGGGAAAAAGATTGAAGATCTTCATATTGAATTTGTGGATCATATCGAAATCCCATCGCCCACTGGCAAAAGCCCCCTCAAACGAGTCGAAGGCGTTCTCGATTGTTGGTTTGAATCCGGTTCCATGCCCTATGCGCAGTGGGGATATCCGCAGAAAAATGTCGAAGAATTTAAAAAAGCTTTCCCGGCAGATTTTATTGCCGAAGGTCTCGATCAAACTCGGGGGTGGTTTTACACTTTGTCGGTGATTGGCACCGCCCTGTTTGATCAAGCGCCCTTTAAGAACGTGGTTGTGAATGGACTGGTGCTCGCCGAAGACGGGCGAAAAATGTCGAAGAGCCTTCGTAATTACCCCGACCCCATGGAAGTTTTGAATCAGCATGGTGCCGACGCTCTCAGGCTGTATTTGATCGACTCGCCTGTCGTGAAAGCCCAAGAACTCAAGTTTTCTGAAAAAGGGGTCTACGATATCGTTCGAAAGATTCTGCTGCGCTGGTGGAATTCTTATTCCTTCTATGTGAACTATGCGAACATCGATGGGTTTGTTCCCAAAGGTGATGCGAAGAATTCTCCGAACATTTTAGATCAATGGGTGCTTTCCAAATTGAATGGCTTGATCGAGAACACCCGGCGGGAAATGGACGCTTACAGACTGTATAACGTCGTGCCTGAGCTTTTGCAGTTCATTGAAGATCTCACGAACACTTACATCCGCTTTAATCGAAGTCACTTTTGGGAACAAGGGATGTCCGAGCCAAAGCGCTTTGCCTACGAAACCTTGTTTGAAGTGCTGCTGACTTTGTCGCGATTGATGGCGCCTTTTGCGACCTTCATGGCGGACACGACTTACCGCAATCTTTCTCAAGTTCTCAAAAACAAAAAAGAAAGTGTTCATCTTGAAAGCTTCCCTGAAGCCGATCTCTCTTTGCGAAGACTGGATCTTGAAGAAGCAGTGGCTGCGATGGATGCGCTGGTGACTTTGGGGCGAAATCACCGGGAAAAAATTGGTGTGAAAGCGAAGATTCCATTGAACGAAGTGACGATCATTCATCGAAGCAGCGAAGTTTTAAAAACATTGAAAATGTTTGAGCCCTATTTCGTGGATGAACTCAATTTCCGCAAAGTGAATTACGATGCTCACGAAGATAACTATGTTCAAATCAGTGCCAAAGCGAACTTCCCAGTTCTTGGGAAGCGCCTAGGACCAAAAATGAAGTCTGTGGGCGCTGCCATACAGAAGCTCAACCTCACAGAGCTGCTGAAGCTTGAAAAAGGGGAGACGCTGACGATGGAGGGCGAAGCGATCACACTGGCCGAAGTGGAAATCCGCAGATCTCCGAAAGACAACAATGCCAACCTAGCAGTTCACCAAATTGTTTCGATTTTAGTGGATCCGACCGTCACACCGGAGCAAGAGCGTGAAGGCCTCGCCCGAGAAGTGATGCGAAAAATTCAATTGGCGCGAAAAGCAGCTGATTTTCAGCTCGATGCCAGGGTGAATATCGAAATTGCTTGTGATGCTGAAATCAGAGCAGCCATTGAAGCGCATCGAGAAATGCTCGTGACAGAGACTTTGGCCGAGAGTTTAAAGATTCATGAGCCCCAGGCTTCGCCGAAAGGCGCTCACGTGGAAACTTCTGAGATTGATGGCAAAGCGATCATTGTGGCGGTCACGTCTTTGGGGCGGTCGTGAGCGAAAGCTCCCAGAGCTTTTCCAATTTTACTTTTCAGGCGATCGGAGTCGCAAGGACTCCGTTCAAAGACAAGTTTGGAATTCCACGACAACCAAGCCTCGCCTCACGGTTGAAAGGCCTTTTAAAGTTTCAGGATCATCCCGATTTGAAGACGGCGTTGAAATCCATGGAGACTTTTTCACATCTGTGGGTCGTTTTTGTTTTTCACAAACATGGTGGAAAAGACTGGAAGCCCAGCATTCGTCCACCCAGATTAGGTGGCGCAGAAAAAGTCGGCGTGCTGGCTTCACGCTCGCCGCACCGGCCTAACCCCATTGGCATATCTGTGGTGAAAATTGAAAAGATCAATCTTGAGGCCCAAGGGGGACCTGAGGTCGAAGTGAGTGGAGTGGATCTTTTGGATGAAACGCCCATCCTCGATGTTAAACCTTACATTCCTTATGCGGATTCGGTGCCTGACGCTGTTGCTGGCTGGGCCGCAGCGCCTATCCGGCGCACAGAGCTTGAATGGTCTTCTGAAGCGCGAAATGATCTTTTAGCCGCAGACCCCAAAGGGGAGCTCGAGCTTGAGATGATGATCACCGAGGTCCTTGAACTCGATCCACGCCCGGCGTTTCAACAGAAACAAATTCCCGTGGGTGAGCCCTCTTCTGACGGAGCGAAGTTTGGGTTTGATCTTGTTGGCTATGAAGTTAAATACCAGATCCAAGGCGGGAAGTTTTTGGTCTTGAGTGTGAAGCCTTGTTGATCATGATGACGAAGGGATTATTTGTGAGTGATAAATTACAATGGCAGAGGTGGATTCAAGAGGTGAACTTGATTTTTCTCACAGTCTTGGTGAGCTTTTTCGGGAATTCTTTGGCTTTTGCAAACTCTCACAGTGCCATTTTCTTTCATCCGGATGGAATGAGCGTCAGCCATTGGACCGCGGTGCGCATGATGAAAGTGGGGCCCGATGGAGAGCTGAATTGGGATCGGCTTGCGCGGGCGGCTGTGTACAAAGGTCACATGAAAGATCAGCTCTCAGGCACTTCCAACGGCGGAGCCACCGTTCATGCTTATGGGATCAAAGTGGGGGCTGAAAGTTTTGGCAATGATAATGGGAAAGCCATTGTCTCAGCCAACGGGAAAGGTTTTTCACTTTTGACCGAAGCTCTCAAAGCGGGGAAGTCCACGGCGCTCATTCAATCAGGGCATTTGGCAGAGCCAGGAACAGCCGTGTTTGTCGCAAGTGTTGAATCAAGGCGCCAATACGAAGAGATCGTGAGCCAAGTGGTGGCCTCTGGGGTTGAGGTGATTTTAGGCGGCGGTGAAAAGTATCTTCTTCCCCTAGGGAAAAAGGGAAGATTTGGCGAAGGCACTCGTAAAGACGGGCGAGATTTGATCGCTGAAGCGCAGGCTCAGGGATACACTGTGGTCTTTACTAAATCTGATTTGTCAGCAGCTGCGAAGAATCCGCAGATCAAAAAAGTTTTGGGAGTCTTCGCTGCGGATCATACTTTCAACGATCTGCCAGAAAAAGAGCTGAAAAAAAAGAATCTCCCTCATTATTGGCCTGAGGCCCCCACGATCGCTGAAATGGCAGAGGCCACTTTACAAATTGTCAGTCGTAATAAAAAAGGTTTCTTTATTGTCGCTGAAGAAGAAGGCACTGATAACTTTTCTAATGAGAACAACGCTGCAGGTTTTCTTGAAGCGGGCTTACGAGCCGATGAAGCTTTGGGTGTTTTCCTGAAGTTTGTAGAAAAGAACAAGAAGACTTTGCTCCTCACGACCTCGGACAGTGATGCGGGGGGGCTGCAAGTTTGGGGTTCCGCAAAGATGGACCCTAAGAAAGAACTGGCTGCGAAAGCTGAGAATGGATCACCCCTCGATGGGCCTCAGGGTTCTGAATCAGTCCCTTTTATGGCAAAGCCGGATCAATTCGGAGTGACTTATCCCTTTGCCATCAGTTGGGCCAACTTCCAGGATTCAACCGGAGGGATTCTCCTGAAAGGCCAAGGGCCAGGCTCTGAGAAGCTTAAAGGCACAGTGGATAACACCATGGTCTTTCGACTGATCAGTGATTGGATCTTCAAAAAATAGTTAGCGCTTCAGAATGTTGGTGTCTTTCACGATTCGACCATCCACGGTCGACACCAGCACGGAACGATTCTCGATGAGAGGGGCTGTGACAAACAGCAACTGACTCAAAATCCTGTCCCTTCAGCAGAACGCCGTCCTCTAACTACCTAACTCAATAGAGAAAAAAAGGAAATCGGACGGAATTTCTGTTTCTTGTTTTACAAGAAACAGAAATCACCAACGAACACGCAGATT
>JBKCXY010000202.1:0-4863 GCA_046315835.1 Pseudobdellovibrionaceae bacterium
TATTTAAAATTATCTAATTTTTCTAAGGACTTGTATCTCGAGACCCTGAATCTAGACTCACCCAAGGACTAGAACAAATAGCTAAAGCCAAATTCCAAGTGATTAGACAGCGCCCACTTACTTTTAAACTCGGAAAGATCTGGTCTTGGATTAGTTCCAGTTGTCGGCCCCATTTTATCTCTCAAAAAAGGAGACGGCTGCTGCGCATACTGATATCTAAAATCAGCTCTCAATGCGAAAGCTTTCCCAAAATAGAATTTCTGGCCAATCCCACCAGCAATCCCTGGATAGGTCTTATTTTCATAAGAAGTCACACCCGCTCCCAGCATGGGATAAATGTGGGTGTTCTTCACAGCAGACTTGGTCACACTGATCTTTCCATAGAACATTTTCCACTCATAAAATCCATAAGCTGAGTAATTGAGTTGAGGCGAACGTGAAAAGTCCAAATTGATATTAGAGGAATTCTTCAAACCATCGGTGTACTGTGAGTTAAGTCCCTTCATCCACATCGAAAAGTTCAAACTGAGTGCCGCATCCTCATTCACATGATAGGCCCCAATCAATCCAAACTTGGAAGGATTCAAAATGGGTTCCAAAACATTCCATCCGTAATAAGCACCCAGTTCAATTTTCTTCGCAGTCTCAACATTTCTATTCTTTACCGAAAGCGGACGATCAAATTTTGGCAGGACAGATTCCTGAGCTAACTCTTCACTGGGAAACTCAATCACTTCCGCCGACGAGGAAAGGGGCACAATACAAATCACAAAATAGAGGAAAGTCTTCTTTAGCTGTTGAATCATGTTGTTTTACCCTTTGCGAAGGCTCCGTACTTTAATATCAGCTCACAAACTTCGCGCACGGCCCCATTGCCTGCAGGTCGTGCTGCTACATAGTGACACACTTCTTTGGCAGATTCCATGGCATCACTGACGGTGGCTGCAAAAGCGACCGACGAAAGTACAGGGACATCAAAATAATCATCCCCCATATAGGCCATCTCCTGAGGCTTTAGTCCTGATTTCTTTTGAAGCTCCTGAAAACTGGGTTCTTTATCCAGAGCCCCTTCGAAGAAGTAATCGATTTTCAAGTGCTCGGCTCTTTTCCGAATGTCTTCAGCTTTGGATCCTGTGATGATCGCAATTTTATATCCTGCCTCTTGCAAAAGCTTGATGCCTGCACCATCTCGAATTGAAAAACGTCGGCGCCATTCCCCGGAATCCGAAAGCCAAATGCGACAATCGGTCAGGATTCCATCCACATCGAGGACAAGCATTTTGACTGTTTTGAGCTGAGAAACTTGAAGGTTCATGTCTCGATCTTGACCAGAGATGAAAACTTAGACAAGGTTTGTGATCTAAACCCAGACCTTTCATTCTTAACAGAACCTTAGCATCGCAAGAACTAATTTAATTTCTTAAGTTTCCGAAAAAACAGATATGAAATTTTCATTCCGCAATAAATTTATTCTGTTCTGTACGCTGCCAATCCTGATTCTCAGTGTTATTACCCTGGGAATCACTCAACTTGGTGTTGTTAAACATCAAGATGTCTTGCGCTCTAGCTTCTTTCAATATGCCAATTCCCTTTCAGAAAGCATTGGCGCTCAATTTTTCGAGAGATATGGCGACGTACAGGCCTTTGCCCTTCATTCTCATGTCCGCAATCTGTCGAAGGAATCCCTTCCTTCGATTCTCGATGAGTACGTTGCTCTTTATATGATTTATGATCTGATCATGGTGTTCGATCTCAAAGGAGAACTGGTTGGGGCAAATACAAAGTCAACAACTGGCTCCCCTGTTGATGCAGACAAGCTCAAGAAGTTCAACGCTTCCCAGGAAATCTGGTTTCAGAACGTTGTTGGAGGCAAGTTTACAGCTGATTCTGAGCGTGGTTTCGCAGGAAGTGTTGTGACTGATCCTCAATTTTTCTCTTGGGCGCAAGCCGCCCTTGGTCGCGAGGAATTTGGGAACATTTTCTCGGCACCCATTAAAAATCAAAATGGTGAAGTCATTGGGGTCATTGCGAATTTTGCGAATTTTAAGTGGGTCGAATTTGATTTTAAAATCATGTATGAAAACTTAAAATCCTTGGGCTACCCTTCCGCAGAACTGACTCTCCTTGATCGCCAAGGAAATGTCATCATCGATTTTGACCCGACATTTTATGGTGGGAGAATTGAAACCAATAGGGACTCACAAATTCTCGGCAAATTTAACCTTGTCGAGAAAAACATTGAGAGTGCAAAACGAGCAGTTGCCGGTGAAAAAGGCTCTATGTACTCAATGCATGCTCGTAAAAAAATTGAACAAGTAGCAGCTTATAGTCCTGTGGACTCAGTGAAGACTCCAAAGTCATTGGGTTGGTCAATTCTCGTCCGCGCTGATCCCAGTGAAGTCAAATCGAGTGCCGACCAGATTAGAAATATTATGATACCCATCATTGGATTGCTATTTCTTATTCTTTGTGGATTTTCAGTTTGGAGCTCGAAACACTTGACGGATGCTCTTGAAAAATCGAGTCTGAAAATAAATGAGGTAGCATCTCACCTTAAGAAATTTGCGACCAATTTGGAAAACCAATCTGGTCAGATTTCCGCTTCCTCACAAAATTCAGCAGCAGGAATTGAAGAGATCAGTGCATCGATCGAGGAGATTCATTCGACAATCTCTTCGTCCAAAAATATTGCCTTTCAGTCCAAAGAAATGGCGGAGACTTCTTATCAAGATGTAGAGTCAGGACTTGAGAAAATGAAATCCCTCAACAATGCGATGAACGGAATAGTTCAGTCCTCTCAGAAAATTGTTGAAATATCCTCGGTCATTGATGAAATCGCTTTTCAGACGAATCTGCTTTCCCTCAATGCTGCTGTCGAGGCCGCTCGGGCCGGTGAGCAAGGAAGAGGATTTGCTGTTGTCGCTGATGCCGTAAGGCAGTTAGCTCACAGATCCGCGACTGCAGCCAAAGATATCAGTCATATTGTCAGTGACAGTACTGAAAAAGTTCGCTTCGGCGCCACAGTGGCAGAAGAAACCAGTCATAGTTTTCAATCGATGGGTAAAAATTTTGAAAAAATTAAATTGATCAATCAGGAGATAGCAACGATCACGGCCCAACAATCTGCTGGAATGAATCAAGTCACGGAATCGATTCAAACACTCGACTTAACAATTCAATCAAATGCAAAGACTTCTGAAGACTCAGCCCAAGGCGCAAAATCGATTAGCCTGATTTCTGATGAAATGGGTCAGCTTTCCCATGAACTAGAAAAGACACTCAAAGGAGCAGCCTAGATCTCTTCGATAACTCAATGAAAACTTAACGAACTTTGTTTCTGAGCAGATCTTGAATATGCACAACACCCACAGGTTTTCGTGAGCCTTGAGCAGCACTATCTAAAACAAAAAGCACATTGATGCGAAATTGCTCCATGAGAAAAAGAGCTTTCTCAACAAGTTCATCTGCTTCGATGGCCCGAGGTGATTTGGTCATCATATCTTTGGCCACACCACTGAGAGGATCATTCGAGGATTCAAGGCGTCTTCGAACATCTCCGTCGGTGATAATTCCGATGAGATCTCCCTGAGCTCCCACAATACCTGCAGCTCCCCGGGTTTCCGCTTGGGACATTTTAGAAATCACTTGGCGAAGAGGTGTATCCTCTGTCACCACGACAAAACCCGCACCCGTATGCATGACATCTCTGACTCGTGAGAGACGAAATCCCAAAGACCCGCCCGGATGGTTTTCCGCAAAGTCTTCTGCGGAAAATCCCTTACGATCCATCACAGCCATAGCCAGTGCATCCCCCATAGCTAAAGTCGCTGTCGAGCTCGAGGTTGGCGCCAGCTCTAAAGGACAAGCTTCTCGCGCCACCGAAATATCTAAAACAACTTGCGCCGCTTTCGCGAGCGAGGACTGGGTTTTTCCTGTCATCGCAATCAATGCAATTCCCTTACGAGCCACATAGGTGAGGAGCGGGACGATCTCAGGTGACTCTCCTCCGTAGCTGATGGCGATCACGAGATCTTCCTTGGTGATCGTTCCCAAATCTCCGTGGGCACTTTCTGCAGGATGGACAAAAACCGAGGGGGTTCCTGTTGATGAAAGTGTCGAGGAAATCTTTCTTGCCATCTGGCCCGATTTTCCAATTCCACACAAAACCACTTTTCCCTTGGTGGCCAGCATGAGGTCTACTGCTTTCAGGAAGTGCTCATCGATTCGAGATTTCAATTGCAAGACGGCTTGGGCTTCGATGTCGAGAACGCTTTTAGCAAGCTCTATGGTCTTTAAACTCATAATCATTCCTTAGCTTTTGAACAAAGAAGTTTCTTTCATTACCACTCGATGAGGCTTTTGTGTTTCTAAAACTTCTTTTCGTTTCAGGGATGCTTTCACAAAATGCACAAACAGTGGATGAGGATCCAAAGGACTTGATTTGAATTCCGGATGAAACTGAACTCCGACGAACCAAGGATGATCCACCAGTTCCACAATCTCAACGAGATCCCGCTCTTTGTTGACACCCACTGCGTTCATGCCCTTTTTCTCGAAGAGGGCTTTGTATTTATTGTTAAACTCAAAACGATGACGGTGGCGCTCTGAAATGACGAGAGTGTCGTAGGCTTTCGCAGTTCTTGATTGGGCCATCAGATGACAAGAATAGGCCCCAAGCCTCATCGTTCCGCCCTTATTCTGAATTCCTCTTTGCTCATTCATAATATCAATGACAAAATTACCATTCCTGCGACCTTCTTCGACCCACTCTCGTGAAGTCGCGTCTTTGATTCCACAAACATTTCGCGCAAACTCAATGGCCGCGAGCTGCATTCCGTAACACATTCCAAAAAATGGAATCTG
>JBKCXY010000203.1:0-4718 GCA_046315835.1 Pseudobdellovibrionaceae bacterium
AACCAAGTAGGCGAACTCAACACAGACGAGATGCTCAAAAGATCAGGCAAGTAGATTCCAACAAATCTTCAGCGCCAGCCTCGCCGAATGTTCGCTCATCTTTCGCTCACTCAAAAGCGACCCCTTCAACTTCCTCATCGCCTGCTCCTTCTCAAATCAATAACTCTAAATCTCAAACTTCTACATCTAGCGCATCCGTTGCGTCAAACGAGAAGAAGTCTCAAGCCGCGACGCAGAAACCTACTTCTTCTGTGAAGCGCACCGTGGGCCCGCCACGTCAACCAGCTCTAGCTCAATCCAATTACAAGACAAAAGTCACCGAAATCTTGCAATCTGGCTCCTCTTCGAGCAGTTCATCTCGAGATACTTCTGTCGAACTTGCTCGAAAAGCGCGTGACGAGACTGATAAGAGTAAGAAATCAAATATTGATATTGGTTCAGGTGTTGCTCCCTCTGTCGACACTAAGACGGACATTCAACGAGTCAAGGACATGATCTTGAAGAACACGCGAATTGTTCACGTGCTCAATATCCCAGCCCAGTTTGATCTTCCGAAAATCCAAGATATGCTTGATACCTATATATCAGGCAAGTCTGACAAACAGGATCGTGTTGAGTTCACTCGCACCGCTTTTGTCCGGCAGCATCGCTTTGATCGTCGCTCCAAGAAGATGGATATTCGAATTCACTGCAACACAGATGAGCTCGCTCAGAAACTTCGAGACAACGGCGAACATTGGTGTGCTGAACTGTTGAAAGCTCGCGCCAAGATTGAGAAATCTCCTCTGTTGAAGAATCCGCGGCCCTTTCGTATCCAACTCACTGGTAACAATTACAGAATTAAGGACCCTGAACTCCGTTCAGCTAGATCTGCTCCATCGAGCAGTTCCTCATCAACCAACTAAACCAAAGACAGCGCGGCCAGTGAAGTCACTAGCATTGGTCGCGTTTAATTCCAGGAAGAATCTTTGGCAGAATAGCATAGAACTATCAACTTGGATCAAAGCTGAAAAGATTAGACCTGTCATTGCTGTCTGTGAGATTGGGCTTGTTCGCAACCCGCATCTCATAGAAGGCTTTACATGGGTCGTTCCTGGAACAACTAGTGATATGGTTGGATTTTTCATTCCTCACTCGCTGAGTCAACGCTTCAAAGTCCTGCCACGAAAAGATCCTGTTGCTGACATGCCAATCAGCTCACATCGTCTTTGGATTAAGATTTCGGATATTGACGATCGTCCTTGGTATATTTGCTCTGTATACTTCCCTCCTGGAGAGAAGCATCGTGATTTCGTCAATCACCTCACTGAGCAGATCGAACACGAAGCCCTTCAATATGCAAGTGGAAACGATGCTGGCTATATTGCCATACTAGGAGACTTCAATTCCCACGTTGGTGATTTCCTGGGACCGAAAGGCAAAGGAAAGCCTGACTGGACGAGCGCCCGCGTCGTGAACTTGTGTGAAGCTCTAAATCTCTTCGCCACAAATCTTCAAGCAAATACTGTTGGTGAGTGGAGTCGAGAAGAGCTCAAAGAAAACCAGTTTGAGCGCTCGATCATTGACTTCATTTTAGTTTCAGAAGAGCGTGCCGCACATGTTCGCCGTTCACAGATGTTCGACGATATTGATTCTGGATCAGACCACAAATATGTGCTAGCTGATTTCAAGCTTCCTGAGCCTGTGCACAGTGACAGGTCAGATCTCATTCCTCTGAGCTGGAATCTGAAACGATTGGACAGTGACCCTATTTTGCAGAATTTGCTGCGCATGGAATTGGCCTTCTTGTATCAGGATTGGTTCGTTATGGCGTACAGCCCTGAGCAGCAAGCCAAACCAGCTCGTCAACAACTCGACGAATTAACACAAGTGTTGAACAATGGTATTCTCTGTTTGTGGCACATCATCGTTGGAAAACATGCAACTTGCAATCAGCACTCAAAGCCCTGGTGGAATTCAGACTGCGACATTGCGTTTGAGAAGAAGCAAACTTGCCACCGCGCCCTTCAACGAGCCAAGCATAGATCTGGTGGAAAATTCACTGCAGAAGTCCGCGTTGCTCACGAGAAATTTCGAGAAGCTCGAGCCCATTTCAAGGAGATCATGTTCGAAGCTCGCCGGCAGCACAACCACGAACTGCTGGCTGAGTTGCAGGAGAAAGCTGACAAGGACCCTAGATTCTACTCAAAGCGTTTAAAGAGATTGTTGAATAAGGCCGCTCCTCGTCCTGTCTCCATCCACTACAACGGCCGATCCGAGTCCTCCACAGAAGGAAAAACCAATTTGATGAAATCTTATTTCGAGGATCTTTTGAATACTCCTCCTCAGAACGCTAATGCTGACCCTGAGTTTACAGCTCGCATTGAGGCGGAAGTAGAAGAGCTGATGCGCAGCAAGGAGATTGTGCCTGATCTTGACAGCTCAGTCACGTACAAGGAAACTCTACAAGCATTCAAGGACATGGCTCACGGCAAAGCAGGTGGCGATGATCAGCTTATCTCGGAGATGATGGAATTCGATATCCACAACTTTGTCCCTCTGATTGCCAAACTAGCCAACCAATGTCTAGAGTCTGAGATGATTCCTGAGTTCTGGAAGACTGGTGTGATCTTCCCAATTCCAAAGCCTAGCAACGATCCGTCAGCGGCAGCGAACTTCCGCGGCATCACCCTGCTGTCTCTCTTAGGCAAGACTATTGACAAGATATTTACAAATCGTATTCAAACTTGGCTTGATCGCAACAACAAGCGAACGCGCTATCAGGCGGGATTTCGACCCAACCATTCTACAGCCCATTGGCAATACGTCCTTCGTGAGCTCTTCGATCATGCATCTCACAGAAGGATCCCTCTTTATTTGGCATTCATTGACATTAAGAAAGCTTTTGACACGGTCTGGTTCTCTGGACTGTGGCACAAGCTTGCACACCTTGGCATGACCGGAAAACTTCTCCGGCTCTACAAAGATTGGTATTCAAATGGTCGCAGTGCGGTTCGAGTTGACGGCCGCGTTTCTGACTACTTTCCCTCAACGCAAGGTGTCAAACAAGGCGCCATCTCTTCGCCAGTATTCTACACCATCTTCCTCGATGATCTCGTAAAAGAAATCGAGGATTTGAATCTTGGCTACGAGCTTGGTGCTCAACTCCTCATCTCTATACTTCTCTACGCAGATGACATGGTGCTGGTTGCGAAGTCGCCCAACGCTCTCCAGAAGATGCTCGATGTTCTGGAATCGTTTTCCAACAAGTGGCACTTTGAAATCAACACCACCAAGACCAAGATCATGACTCTCAACGATGAATTCCGCCGCCACTCGTGGACATTCAACAATCAGCCCATAGAAGAAGTTGAAGAGTTTAAATATCTTGGAATCAAGTACTCCCGTAGAGTTTCCGCGCCCGTCGCTCGATGGGCCTCTTTCATGTCGGACAAAACATCAGCTACTTCGAAATCTTCGAATGGCTTGTATGGATTCGGTGCTATCCACCACCCGGATTGGTCCATCTCCACTCTCGCTGCCCTTTGGAATGTTTACTGCCGTTCCCGTGCTGTCTATGGTGCTGAGATCGTTCGTGCCTCCGCTAGGTCGCTAGACGCTCTTAGTGCTATTCAACGCCGTTATGCTCGGCATTTGCTCAAGCTGAATAGACATTGCAACAACGAGGTGGTTTACGGAGAACTTGACTGGCTCCCGATGGACTATGAGTTTGACATTTGCAAGATTCGCTTTTGGTACGATCTTCACACCCTCCATGAGTCTCATTTGGCCCGCCAAGTGTACTTGAGTCGCTCAGCCGACCCAGCTCCGTCGGGCAGCTGGCTGAGCGAAGCCAGAGCGGCCGCTACGCGCTACGGCCTCACCTTGGACGCCATCGGCCACCACAAAAACTGGAAGGGCTACATCCGAGAGCAAGTCCGCAAACAATATCACAAAGACTGGAAACAGAAAGTTGACGCTTCTTCACGCTTGGATTTGTATCGCCAGATCAAGTGCAAGCCTCAGCAGAATCCTCTCTTCAAGACAGGTCCTAAGCAGGCAGCAATCATTGTCACCAGATTGGCTGCCAGTTCCAACGCTTTGCCCGTCGATCAGCTTCGCTTCGCTGACAACGTCATGGGCCGCAGAGTGCCGCGACAAGAGCGCCTGTGTAACCTATGCTTTGAGGCTACTGGAGACGAGGAACACCTTCTAACATCTTGTTCTCATCTTGAGTCTTCAAGGTTGGAAGGCTTCAAGTCAATCATCGCGTGTTTCCAGCAATTCAACAAATCAGCCCTGGCCGATAAGTTTATTGAATATTCGGATCGAAAGAAAACCATTACAATGCTGGGTGGGCTGCCGCATCGGTGGCCCAAGTTGCTGAAATTGGAGCTGCGCAAAGTCTGCGCGCTAGCTGTGCTTTTGATTTATAACCACTATATCTCCCTCACTCACCCTGATGAGTAGACGGGCTGCCTTTAATGGCTTTGGCTTTATTGCTGTACAAAATGAATTGTTGTTGCAGTGGTTCGAAAGTACGCGATGAGCTTCGCCCCTGCGATTGATGACGTAGCAGCGGCAATAAGAGTCATAAGAACTCGCCATGCAATCATACCACCCGAGTTCCTCAGCTCGATCCATCGATTTACGTTCGCTGTGGAGTCGACGGTTGCAAGCAGAGGTTGCTGATTCGTATTATTGGCTGTGCTGAAGCCGAATAAACTTAAAAGATTGAT
>JBKCXY010000204.1:0-3834 GCA_046315835.1 Pseudobdellovibrionaceae bacterium
ACCAAAGGTTTGGAAGCTCCTGAAGGCCAGAGGGACGACCTCACCCTAGGGCTCACTTTCGATACAGGAATTCCTGGATTCAGTTTAGCGGGTGGCCTGGAGTATCGTCATATCATGGACACAGATTCGCAACTGGGAAAGAAATTGCACATGGGCCTTGAACTCGGTCTTCCATTTTTTGATGTGAGGGCGGGGTTTAACCAAGGATATACAACTTATGGTCTTGGAATGGATCTGCTGTTCATGCAGATCGATGCGGCCATGTATTCGGTGGAAACCGGTGCCTACCCAGGGCAAAAAGAGGATGAACGAATACAAATTGGTTTATCCTTTGAGATGGGATTTGATCCTGATTTCAAACTGACCAGTTATGGTGGGAAGAAAAGAAAACTTAAGCAGCGTCGCTAGGCTCTTCAACGAGAAACAGCAAAGTTCCGCCCAAGCCAAACAGAACAAGCAGACCTAACATACCCATGCGAGGTTCGCCGGAAAGATAAGCACCCCAACCCACAAGCGTAGGGCCAAAAATAGAAGCGAACTTTCCCACCAGGTTAAATAATCCAAAATATTCACCCGAAGCTTTTGCAGGAATCATTCTTGTGAAGAGGGAGCGACTGAGGGCCTGCACGCCGCCTTGAACCATTCCAATGATACAAGCAAGCATATAAAAGTGCCAAGGCTGAGTCATCTGGGTGGCAAAAACAACCGTCGCTGCATAAACTCCGAGGCAAACCAAAATCGGGCCGCGGGAACCAAATTTTTGAGCCAGCTGAGAAAACAGAAGAGCAAAAGGGAAGCCCACAAACTGAACGATCAGGAGAGCCGCAATCAAGTCAGAAGCTTGAAATCCAATCGACATGCCAAAATCGACGGCCATGGTCATGACGGTGAACACGCCATCAATGTAGATCCAGTAGGCCAGTAAAAAATAGAACAAATTCTTGTGTTCATAAATTTTCTGTCCTGTTTTCCAAAGACTTTGAACACTTCTCCCGGTGGCTGTCCAAAGACTCATTTGGCTGTCATGGCCGACTTGAGGCTCAGGAACGTTTCGAAACAAAGGGATTGAAAAACAAATCCACCAAATTCCCACAGAGAAAAATGAATACTTCACGCCTTCCACAGCGGAGCTGAGTCCAAACAAATGAGGTTTTAAATACATGAGCACGTTAAAAACAAAAAGCACACCGCCACCCAGATAGCCCAAGCTGTAACCGAGTGAAGAAGCGAAATGAATATCTTTACCTCGAGCCACAGAGGGGAGCAGTGAATCATAGAACACACCCGTGGAGTTGAATCCCATCATGGCAATTCCATAGACAAGAACGGCCCACAGCCACTGACCTTCGGGGACAAAGCCCAAAGTGGCGGTGGCCCCCGCCCCGATAAGCATCGTGATAAAACAAAAAAGCTTTTTATGGCCGCGAGTATCTGCAAGAGCACCCAGGAAAGGTGAAAGGAATGCGATGAGAAGAGAGCCTAGGGTGATCGCTGTGCCGAGTCGGGCTGTGGTCAGAGTGGGGTCAGTTCCCTGTGACCAGTACTGTTTAAAAAAGACGGGGAAAAAGCCAGCCATCACGGTGGTTGCAAAAGCGCTATTGGCCCAATCATAGATTGCCCAGCTGTAGACTTTCTTTCGATCCATCTGACCTCTGTTCCGATTAAAGCATTGGCAAAGAAGGCGAGCAAGTATTAGATTGATCCTAGCATGAAGATCATTCCCCTCTCATCGCCCTCACAAAAAAAGCTTTTGTTGGATAGTTTTGATCCTCGAGAGCAGTCTTGGGTCGTGGCCGACTTGAGAGTGAAATTCGAAATTCAGCGGGGACTCCTAGATAAGCATGATTGCTTTGACGATTTTTCGGTCACTCGAGTCAGCGAGCTTTGGCGCTACCTCTTAAAGATCACATCGCCCTTAGAGAAAGAAATCACATTGGACTTTCTCAAAGCCTTTGTGAGGCAGTCCCTTCGAGAAAAATCTCAAGACCTTCTCAATTCTCCACAAGCGGAAGCGGCTGTGATTGAAGCTTTGCAATTTTTTAGTCCGTTTTTTTTCCAAAAAGAAAAGGAACCCCTCTTAGCCGAATGGCTCAAGGACAATCCTCAGTCCATTCGTTGGGTGGGATGGTACGATTTAGCGAGAGAACTTTTTCAAGGATTGCGCCAGAAAAAATTCCTGTTGCGAGATTGGTTTCCTCTTTACTTGAATCAACAAAAATTTCCCAAGGAATTCTGGAAGAGACCTCTCATCTTTGATCTGGGCATTCAGCTCACTCAAGCGGAAGCGGATCTTCTTCAGAAGCTGGACTTCCACGTTCCTGTGACCGTTCTGCAGCCAGCCCCTGCCTTTAGAAATGATTTTGAATTTCTCTTTGCACACTACGATCAACTTCAGAATTCTTCAAAAGCCGAAATAACAGTGCTTGAAGCAAAAGGAAGTAGCCAGGATTCAATTGCAAAGGCTTTCCGTTTCCCTTCGATGCTCTCTGAATGTCGTTGGGTTGTGGGAAGGCTTCGACAATTGATCGAGCAAGGTGTTTCTCCCTCAAGTATTGGACTGCTCGCTGCAGACGTAGAACTTTATTGGCCAGTTCTTCAGCCTCTCTGCGACGCTGAGGGAATTCCTACCAACAAGGATGTGGTCGCTCGACTCACTTCATTTCCTGAGATAGAGCGTTGGCTGGCGCATCTTCGATTGGCCGCCAAGAAAGTGTCTTACGCAGATCTCGGGCAAGTGATTTACCACCAAGTTTCTGAACAGCTTTCTTTTGAGCAGTTCAAAGGTCTGTTCATCAAGCTTTTGGGTGAAGAGGATCTCGGTCGCTGGACAGAGGTCGAAAAGATTTATCAGTCCACGGTCCTTAAGACTGAGAATCTTTCCGCTTTTGAATTTATTGGCGTGATCCTGAAAAACAGCTTTCGCCTCGTGAGTGAAAAAGCCGAATCCGTAATGAAAAAGCTGCTCGAGCAAAGTTTAGACGTGAAAATGTCCCTCAGTGATTGGCTTTTTTTGCTCGAGAGCATAGCACACAAAACAGAAGTGCTCATTTTACCGGCCAATCGGGGAGGAGTTCATTTTCTTAATTCCTACTCGGCCGACATGCTTCAGCTGCAGCACCGAATTTATCTCGGTATTTCCGAGAGCCAAGTCAAAGTAAAGAACCGCCGCCTTTTGAGGCCCAGTGAGATTATGTCTTTAGGAAGTCAAACGGGGATTCTGCTCGCCGATCCTGAGCTCAGTCCGGTAGAGTTTGATTTTCGATGGTCTTTGCTGACAGAAGGATCTCATGAGCTTTGCTTTCCAGAAGCTCACTTTTCGGGAGCTGAAGAAACAGCTGTTCAATTTTGGTTAGAAGTTCAACTCCAAGACTCTTCACAACCAGAGCTTGTTTGGGACCACTCCGGAGCAGATCCTTCGACGAAGGAATACCAGCCCTTTGCTGTTCCGCTGGAGCATTTAAGTCCTTCGGGCATCGAAGATTATCTCAAATGTCCTTTTGTGTTTGCAGCTCGGAGAGTTTTTCGCCTGGGGGATGAAGCCGTGGTGGACATGGAGCTCGATCCCAGGTCATCTGGGACTTTGGATCATGCTCTGCTGCAAGAGCTCTATGAGCGTGAGAATTGGACAGAGCCAGAAATCGAAGCCCTGCTCGAGGAATTGAAAACCAAATTAAGAATTGTCTTTTTTGATGGCAATAGCTGGAAGCTCTACAGGCGACAAAAGCTCACTCTCGCTCTCCGTTTTCTGAAGTTCCAGAAAGAACTCAAGAAAGCTCTTCCTCATTTTTCCAAGGCAGCGACGGATATGGAAATCAGAATCGACGATCAAGGAAT
>JBKCXY010000205.1:0-6321 GCA_046315835.1 Pseudobdellovibrionaceae bacterium
TCTCCCTGAATACGGTCACCGACTTTAACGGCCTTGCCGACACCCTCAATTGAATTTTCAAACATCTTTGCAAAATCATTGTCTTTTTTGTCGTTGGGATCATCCCCGAACATATCTCTCATCATAGCCTCTCTCTAAAAAATAAATACAGCGGAAAATTACCCGAGAATTACGAGAGCGCTCAACGGCTGTGTCGCGACCTGCAGCAAGCCACTACAGTGAAGAACACCAAACTGGAAAATAATCGAAATTTCCAAGACTGTGCCATGAGACCTCCTCAGGCCTCAAAAAATAGGCCTTTTAAAGCTCAATAGCATCAGCTGATGCCTAGCGCTATTTTCTTTGCCAATCATGGTACTTCTCCACAAATTTGAGCAGCTGATGAGGAACTTTCTTGCGCTGCCATTCAAGCGCTGCCAGCTTATTCGCATCCGACCATGTCGGATAAGCATGCACAGTTCCCAAAATCTTTTTAAGTCCTAAGCTCCACCGCATGGCGAGTGCATACTCGGCAATCAGTTCGCCAGCTTGGGCGGCAACAATGGTGACCCCCAAAATCTGATCGCCCTTTTGCGGAGTCACGATCTGAATAAATCCTTGGGTGGCCTCATCACAGATCGCCCGATCAAAATCATCCATGGGAAACTTTGTCACTTCGACTTCCCCATAAATTTCTTTGGCCTTTTCAGGACTTAATCCCACCGACGCCACTTGAGGAGAAGTGAATGTGCACCTGGGAATGACTCGCAAATCTTCTTTGAACAATTTAAAACGACCAAAGAGAGCGTTCATGGCGGCATACCAAGCTTGATGACCCGCCACATGAGTCAATTGAACTTCGCTGGTGACATCTCCGCAAACAAAAATATTGGGGAAATTCGTCTGCATAAAACCATTTCGAGCCACTCGACCTCGTTGATCTAAATGAATCTCTATTTTCTCTAAACCGAATCCGCGTGTCCGCGGCTTTCTTCCGACGGCAAAAAGCACTTGATCAAATTCAAGATCCTTGGCTCCCTGGGGGCCGACCACACGGGCCGACTTCTCACTGAGAAAAGTTTGAATTTCACTTTGCAAAAGGATTTCAACTCCATCTCTCTGCAAGGACTCACAGACTCTACGGCTGGCCTCTTCAACTTCCCCCGCTAAGAGGCGAAGCCCTTTCTCAATCAGGGTGACCTTGACACCCAGTTTTGAAAAGGCCTGGGCGAGTTCGCAGCCAACAGGCCCGCCTCCCAGAACGAGAAGTCTTGCGGGCAACTTCTCGAGGTCCCAAAGAGTTTCACTCGTTACTGATTTGATTTTTTCTCGCCCTGGAATTTCGGGAATAGAGGGCTCAGCGCCGCTGGCTATAATCACATTTTTTGTCGTGAGAATTTCTCCATTCACTTGTACTTCCCAAGGAGAGACCAGTTCTGCAGAGCCCTGAATCACTCGGGCGCCAAGTTTCGTGAATCTCTCCACAGAATCGTGGGGTTCAATTCTTTGAATGATCTTTTGAATCTTTTGCTGAATTTCAAGATAAGGTGCCCGGGGGGAATGATTGGCGAGGTGGATGAGAGCTTTGCTCGGAACACATCCGTAGTTCAAACAGTCTCCACCCATTTTATGTTTTTCAATAATGGCCACTTTCGCTTTCACAGCTCGAGCAATCGCCGTGGAAACGAGCCCTGCCGCTCCAGCACCAATGACCACCAAATTGTAATCATATTTTTTGGGCTTCTTAAATTTCGAATAAAGATTTTGTGTCTTCCATTTTTGAAAAAGCGATTTTGCAAACCACGGAACTAAACCCAAAGCCGTGAAGGCCAAAAGAAGAGAGGGGCTCGCGAGATCTGATAAGCTTTGCAGACTTCCGAGCTCTTCCCCGGCCCAGACATACACCACTGTCCCAGGAAACATCCCAATTTGTGAAATCAGAAAAAACTGCTTCGCTGAAATTTTAGTGAGCCCCATCATCGCATTCACCGCGAAGAAGGGAAATAGTGGAATAAGTCGAAGAGACAAGAGATACATGGACCCTTCTTCATTGAATCCATGATCGATCTTTTGGAAAGATCCGCGAAATTTGCTTCGCGCCCAATCCCCTACAAAGTAGCGCACCAGAAGAAAAGAGAGCGTTGCACCCAAAGTTGAGGCCAATGACACAAGCACTGTTCCCCACACGACACCAAATAAGGCCCCGCCTGCCAGAGTCAAAATCCCTGCGCCCGGAATGCTCAGTGCTGTACTCAGGACATAGATCAGAAAGAAAGACAGCTCAGCAAGGCCAGGATGAGCTTCGCGATACTGAGAAAGCCCTGCTTGGGAGGCTTTTAAGGATTCGAGTGTCAGATAGGGTGCGTATTGAAGCGAAAGAAAAATGGCAATCAAAGCAACTGCAAAAAACAGCACTGGTTTGAACTTTTTCAAGATCATTTTGACTCCTGCCGAAATGAGAGAAAGACTAGAAATCAATTTTGATAGCCCTCATTGCTGATTAGCAAATAAATAAAGGAGCTCTCGATGAAAAATACTTTGATTTTAAACTTACTTCTGATGAGTGTGGTGGTGATGGCAGACTCGAAACAAGACCTCAAAAAAAGACTGACACCGTTGCAATACAAAGTCACACAAGAGAATGGCACTGAAACCGCTTTTGAAAATGAGTACTGGGATAACAAAGCCGAAGGTATCTACGTGGATATCGTCGACGGGACTCCCCTGTTCAGCTCTCTTGACAAATATGATTCAGGGACAGGGTGGCCGAGCTTTACCCAGCCTCTGGATAAGTCGGCGGTGATCGAAAAAGAAGATCGCTCATGGTTTTTTCAAGTTCGCACCGAAGTCAAGAGCGCCAAAGCGAGCTCTCACTTAGGACATGTTTTTCCAGATGGGCCAGCCCCCAAGGGGCTCAGGTATTGTATGAATTCAGCAGCGTTGAAGTTTATCCCGAAAGAAAAACTTAAAGAGAATGGGCTTGAAAGATTTCTTCCGCTGTTCGAAAAAAAATCTAAATAAAGATTCCAATTTTTTCAGCGATCTCCACCCAAGGATGACTTGATGAAATCAGTCGTGGTGGTTGCATCAAATCAGAAATGGGCGCTCGAGTGATTTGCCCTTGGCGAATCACAACGGCCTTATTCCAATCATTTTCAGTCACGGCCTTGGCAACTTCGGCCCCCATTTGCAAAGTGAGCAGACGGTCATTCATCGTGGGATACTCTGATCTTTGCAAATGGCCGAGCACCACATGTCGTGACTCCCAACCCACTTCGGCTTCCGCCCAACGAGCCAAGCTCTCGGCGATGCCGCCAAAGCGCTCTGACTGCGGATAATCTTTCACATGAAAAGCGACTCTCGCAGTCTCGCCTTGCGCTTTAGCTCCTTCAGCCACCACGGCCAAAAGGCCTCGACGGCCCTGATCCATTTGGTCTTTGAGATATTTCTTGAGCTGCTCCCGAGAAAAGGGGCGCTCGGGAATCAAAATGACATCCGCATAAGCGGCAAGCCCACCACCCAAGGCAATCCAACCCGCCGTACGCCCCATGGCTTCCACAAGAATAAATCGTCGATGAGTTTCAGCCGTGGCTCTGAGTGCTTGAACACTTTTCGCAACAACGGTGCAAGCCGTGTCGTAGCCAAAAGTCACATCTGTCCCTGATAAATCATTATCGATGGTCTTCGGAACTCCGATCACTTTGATCTGATTTTTGACGAAGCTCAAACCTTCGAAAGTGCCATCACCACCAGCCGCCACCAGACCATCAAGCTTGAGATCTTTGTAGCCCGCGAGGAATTCCTGCTCGCGGCCTTTGACGCGACTTTTATTGCTCGCACCAAGGATGGAACCCGCTTGCTGGTGCTGACCCCAAACCGACGTGGCCGACAAAGTGATGGCTCTTCGCTCAAAGACCCCTTCAAAACCATCTTGAATGCCCACAATTTCAACCGACTCAGTTCTCAGACTTCTCACGACGGACTCGATAATCCCATTCAAGCCTGGGGCATCTCCTCCGCCAGTCATAATTCCAATCCGTTTCTTTTGCCCTGTGCTTGCCATATTCCCTCGTTTAAGGTTTATAGATTGAGCTTTTAGCTTAAGCCGATTCTATTGAAGGTGGGTAGATGAAATTGCTGAAATTTGGGTTAATTTTTCTTGCGGGACTCTCCTGCTCATGCACGATCAATCACGAAAAAGGTTCTGCAAAAAATCCCATCACTGTGTCGCTCATCCCTGCCAAAGACACGCGAAGTCTTTTGGTGAGCGCCGAAGAATTCTCTCGCTGGATGGAAAAAGAGACGGGCTGGAGTTTCGAAGTGACTGTACCCCACGCTTACATTGCTGTGGTTGAAGCTCTCGGGAGCAATCGCGCGGATATCGCATTCTTGAATACGACGGCTTACATCATGGCCCATCAAAAATACCAAGCTGAAGCTCAGTTCATTTCCCTTGGAAAAGATGGCTCAACAACTTATCGGGGACAGTTTATTTCAAGAAAAGACTCTCCTGTGAAAAAGTTGGCTGACATTGATGGTAAGAAAATGGCTTATGTGGATCCCACCTCCGCTTCCGGATACCTGCTTCCCGCTTATCAACTGAAACAGCTAGGAATTTCTCCCAAAGAAAAAGTCTTCGCCGGAAAACATGATTCTGTGGTGATTATGGTTTATCAAAAGCAAGTGGATGTGGGAGCCACTTACCACGCTCCCGAAGAAAACGGAGTGCTTCAAGACGCTCGTCGTTTGGTAAAAACGCAGTTCCCGGATGTTTTCGACAAGATCCAAATTCTGGATTTCACCATTCCCTTTCCCAACGATGCGATTGTGTTTCGCAAAGGCCTTGACCCTGTGATGAAAGAAAAATTGGCTGCTGCGATGCTGAAGTGGACAAAAACTCCCGAAGGTATTGTGACTTTAAAACCCCTCAATAACAGTACCGGAATCCAACCTGTGAAAGATTCTGATTACGACGAAGCCCGCAAACTCCTCGAGGTCATGAAATCCCAACTGAACTAGATCTTCTTCATGGGGTCTCTATTCTTGGGGTATCGGTCACCGACGTTCAGGACTCCGAGTGCTTCCATTTCATTCTTCTGAATATACCTTTTTACTGCGATATAATCGTTCTCAGTGACTACCCACCTTGTATACGGCCTTTGAATCCAGAGCCTTAACTTTTTCTTTTTCCCTTTCTTGGGGGTATCGGTCACCACGAACCCAGATCGAGTCAGGCTCTGCGCCACCTGGCCTGGAAATACGCGAAGGAACGCAATCATGTTTTCCTCGACATTGCATTTCAGCAGCAGGTGTACATGGGTGTTTTGTACCGAGTGTTCATCGATCTGAATATAGAACTTGAGTGCGTACTTCCAGAGTTGAAATCGAAGTAAATCACCGACCGGATTTCGGCGAAGCGACTCTTGAGGGAGTCCCTGAGCCTCCGCCTTAAATATGCAGTGCAAATAGTGATCTGTGGTGATGGGCCGCTCCCCCCTTCCCTTTCTTTGATTGCGAAATCTTCCGCCAAACTCGTGACCGATACCCGCCCCCGAAACATCACTCATTTCAAATCTATCAAGCATACAACCTCCTCGGTGACCGATACTGCAAGGAAGGTGGCGAAGTTTTAGACGGAGAGGGTAAAAAATGGTGGGGGTGGCTGAAACGAATCTTGATTCGCGAATTTGGCATCAAATACTGTTATATCAGGGTCATGAAAAAGAGTTCTGTCCAGGCTTTTGTTCTCGGGTGTCTTGTTGCTGTCATTATGGCAGCGTGCTCATCACCCCATGAGCTCAGCCCAACTTTGCAGTCGGAAGGCTACTCACTCTACACTGTCGAGCAAAAAGAAAAACTGCTCGAGATGAATCGTTTATCTTTGGAAGAACGCCAAAATATCTTATCGAGCCTAAGAACGGCAATGAAGAATTCCTACACCGGCTATGACCTCAAAGTAGAACTCATCGGACGGAGTGTATATCAGATCATGGAAACTTGTTTCAAAACGGAAGCGAGATTCCCCGCCCCCACGGCCAGCTATGAGTTCTATGATCGCTTGAAAGTTTGTGTGGGGATGATGAAGGATGGTCACTTGAACCTTCGAAAGATCGTTCGCCCGGCCATTGTGACGACTGCTGTCGCGAGCTTAGTAACGACACCACAAGGGGTCTTTCTCCACGAAACTCGACCTCAGCTTCTGGCTGAATTTGAACGCCTCGGTCAACTAACATCAGCTAAAAGATCACCGATACCAACAGTTACTCAAGAACATCTACACGCCCCACGACAGGCTCGCTCTACAAGACACGAAAGTGGACCACGAATAAGATAGACTTATGA
>JBKCXY010000206.1:0-7341 GCA_046315835.1 Pseudobdellovibrionaceae bacterium
CAAATATAAGAGAAAAAGTCCACCGATGAGGTCTGCTCCGAAAGCAACTCCATAATTTCTTTGAATAAACGAAGTATGTAAAACCCAAGTCAAAAGAAAGGTCGCTCTGACCCCAAGACCAAGTGTAAAGCACAAAAGACCCACGAGATACACACCATGGACAGCTCCATTCCATGAGTCCGGCCAAAAAGCCCATGAGAAGACGGGCCGATAAAATTCGGGAATCACTTCGAGCGCTAACTGACTAGGTAGAATTCCTTGGTCCGTAAAAAACAAACCAATGACTCCCTGTCGAGACAAATACAAAAGAAAGAGTGTAGCTCCTAACAGGATTCGCATGAGCGCCAAACTTCTGAGGTCTCGTGGAGAAAACCAAAATTCATTCCAGACCTGAAGACACTTATTCATGAGTAGCCTCCCGATTGTGACAGCTCACTGTCTGAGAAAGCATCCCCTCATTGGCTTGAATCACATCCCGTTCGCCCGCACCGCTCACTTGGGCTGAATCCAAATTGGGAATCTTTTCAAGAATATGTTCAATAAAGATTTCGCTGGCTTCTGGAAACTCACGGCAAAAATAAGGTGCAATCACCGTTTCAAGGCGGCGTGGATCAAGAAGCATAAATCGCATCGTGTACAGAAAGCGACGCTCGCCCGAATCTAAAGAAATTTTCTCTTTCCCTGGAGGTACATAAAACTCAATCGACTCCTTCTGCTCGACGCCAAAAGCATCAAGAAAGCGAACAACCACCCTTAAATACATGGTGTGCGCGGGATCTGGGGAAAAAAAGTTCCAAGTGGTATTGAGACCCAGACTATTTGCATAAGGCGTTAGCCATGGACCAAGGCTTCTTCCTAGATAGGAGGAGCCATTTGCAAGAACAACCATAGTGATGACGTGATAGATGAGAAAGAGCGAAAGGAGAAGCTTACTCGTCCGCTGGAACATGTAATGCTAAATCCTTATCAATACTTTCATCTGCTTCAGCGAACATCTCTGCTTCATCAGAAGGAGCTTCATCTTCCCGCTGCTTCTCAACTAATTGAGCCAGTTGAGCTTGTTTCTTAGCCTGATCAAATTCGTCCAAAGACTGAAATCCCTCCGCAAGGGCTTGATCATACTTTGTGAGCCAATTTTTATCTCGCGTAGGAACTGTTTCTCCCACCAAAAGAGCCTCTCGAATACCAGAAGCTTTATCAGCCTCTTTCCTGCGCTTCTCTTTTCGCTTTTCTTCTTCAAAGAATTCAGTGCTTGTGTCGATGGTCTGAAGTTGCTCAGAAATCTTCATGAGCTCTTCTTCACCTTCTGTGTAACTGACTCCTGCATTTTGCGAGAGATTGTCCGTTAATTCACCCAGTGTCGTCTTCTCCGTCGCTTCATCTTCCGTCATGCCTTCAGGCAATAATTCATCAATCTGAGACAGAGTCGGAAGCTCCCTTAAGTTTCTGAGTCCAAAGATCTCGAGAAACTTCTTCGTCGTCCCATAGAGCATGGGCCGACCTGGTTTGTCTGACTTCCCTTCAAAAGTGACAAGATTTTTTTCCATCAGAGCTCGGAGCAGATGACCGCTCTCGACTCCTCGAATTTCATCGATCTCAGCTTTGATCAAAGGCTGCTTGTAAGCAATAATTGCTAGAACTTCCAGAGCTGGCCCTGAAAGCTTAAAGGGTCGAGTCTTCAAAGTTCTCGATAAAAAGTTCATATTATCGATTTTTGTTCTGAGTTGGTAGCCACCAGGAGCCTCTTCAAGACTCACGCCTCTTCGCGCACCTGCCAGTTCAACTGCAAGGCGATCGAGGGCGCGCTTGATTTTTTCTGTTCGAATATTGGTTCCCTTAAACACAAGCTTTAATTGATTCAGACTGACGGGGCGATCGGAAGCAAAAAGTACAGACTCAACGATGGAGTCCAGCCGCTCTTCTTCAATGAACTCAAGCTCCTCAATTTCTGCAGACTCAAATAAGTCCAGCTCAGTTCCTTCAACACTTTCCGTAGACTCTAAAGCTACTTCAGCCAACATCTCTTCCGCAACCTCAGGTAGAAAACCCGACGCTTCTTCAGCCGCGCCGACTTCAAACTGAGCAAGCTCAGAATCCTCAAGATTTAGATCCATCACTTCACTGGCTTGATCTTTTTTCTTCATTTCAGAATTATCCATGTTGTTCTAATTCCTTTTCCGCAGCTAAAATCTCTTCATCGGAAGCCATCTCTTCGCGGGCCAAGATCTCCTCAGATCCTGCCGCCAGCGTTAGAAAATCACTCGAAGTCTCCTGAGTGTCTGCAGGAGCCTCTTCTAAACTGACAAAATCATCTTCTAGAACCTTTCCCGATTCAGCCAGAAGCGCTTGCGCTTCTTCTTCCACGCTCAAAGTCTCATACTCTTGAACCTTCCCGAGGGCCGCATCGTCAATTTCCCTTTTGGCTTGCACATAGATTTCTTGGTAATTATCCACTTGATACAGATTCACAAGCCCCATGCGGCCAAGCTCAAGCAGACTTAAGAAAGTGATCAGCACTTGGCGACGTTTTTCAATCACTTGCTCAACAAGATCATCGATCAGGCTCGACATCGCGACTTTTTGTCCAACGAAGAGTCGGCCTTTGATCTCAGCGATTCGAGACGCAATACTCTGAAGCTTGTGCGCCACTTTATGCACTCGCCTTTTCAAGCCTTTCATGGCTTTCCGGTAGGCTGAAATCAATGAAAAGAGAGCATTCTCTTCAAGGAGAATTTCTTCTTCTTGAGCTTCTAATTTTTCGCGCACACCTCGAGCCCAATAATCACGTCCCAAGAGAGGTCTTTCGTAGAGCGCTTTAGAGGCCTCTTGATACTTTTGGTACTCCAAAAGTCTTTGCACCAGTTCTTTGCGAGGATCTTCAGCTTCAATCACTTCCCCGTTTTCATTGTACCGCGGAAGAAGCATTTGAGATTTGATCTGAATCAAAGTCGCAGCCAATGCAATAAATTCGCCGGCTACTTCTAAATCCAACTCTTTCATGAGTTTAATATATTCTAAGTACTGCTGAGTGATATGGTGGATTTGGATATCAAAGATATCCATCTCTTCTTTTTTAATGAGATAAAGAAGAAGCCCTAGAGGGCCTTCAAATTGAGGCAGCTGGACCGAAATCATACTCGTGTTAAATTCCCATTTTTGATTTTACTTCAATCAACGTTTTGCGGGCTTCCGAGCTCGCTCTTTCGCATCCTGCGGCTATGATTGAATCAAGCTGTTTTGGATTATTCAACAATTCTTTTTGTCGATTCCGGGGTTCTTCCAGCAATTTGTTCAAGTTTTCAGCAAGTCGGCCTTTGCAGTCCCCACAACCGATTCCAGCTGTCGTACAACCCTTGACAACCCAAGTTTTGTCATCTTCTGAAGACACTAATTTATGATAAGTAAAGACATTGCAATTGGCCGGATTTCCCGCATCTTCGCGGCGGACGCGAGCAGGATCCGTCGGCATCCCACGAATCTTCTTCGCAAGGGCCCCACTTTCTTCAGTGAGCGAAATGGCATTTCCGTAGGACTTCGACATTTTTCGCCCGTCAAGGCCTGGAACCACAGGAGTTTCGGTCAGGACTGGCTGTGGCTCAGGAAGTTTAGTTTTATAAAGTGAGTTCGCCCTTCGAATAATCTCACGAGAGAGTTCTAAGTGCGCCACTTGATCAGCACCTACAGGTACTTTTTCGCCGCGAAAAATAGCAATGTCTGCGGCTTGAAGCACAGGATATGAAAACCGACCCAGATTATGAGTATCATTGGCCTTTGCCTCTTCGATGGCATCTTTCCAAGTAGGGACTCTTTCCAACCAACCGAGTGGGGTGAGATTTGCGAAAATCATGTAAAGTTCGAGCACTTCAGGAACACGGCTTTGAATAAAGAGTGTTGTCTTCTCGGGATTAATTCCCCAGGCAATCAAGTTCGCAATGACACCCCGGTTCCACTCATTCACGGAGCGACTATCCTTATAAGCCGTGGTCATTCCATGCCAATCCATAGAGCCAATAAAACATTCGTAATCGGGCTGCATGGCAATCCAGTTTTTAATGGTTCCAAAATAATGGCCGATATGAAGTTCGCCGGTGGCACGAGTCCCCGTCATTAACCGCGGACGTCCTGCCGTCATGAAACCACTCCAAAAATCAAAGACACCAAAACTCGATATGTATAAATCACAGGCACAGTGAGAAACTGCAGCATTCCCGTCAGCAGCAGCATCAAGAGAAGCATGCTCGTAATGTGCTGATTGGATTCGAGCTTATCATTCACCTCTGCAGGTAAAAATCGCGCCAAGACTTTACCCCCATCCAAGGGATGGAGCGGGATGATATTAAAAAATGCGAGAAATAAATTCGTGACCACAAAGGTCTGCAAAAGTTCAACGTAAGCCGAAAACGTCGTGACTGTTTTTAAGGTCTGATCAACATAGACCAAAGCAAAAACCCCGAGAATCGCTAAAAGCACATTGCTCATGGGTCCTGCCAGCGCAATCCAAAACATATCTTGGCGAGGATTCTTTAAGTTTCTCTCATTGACTGGAACCGGCTTCGCCCACCCAAACATGGGAAGGTTGGCTCCGGTGCTGGCCCGTAAAAAAATCGTCATGATGGGAAGAATCACAGTGCCCGTCATATCCATATGGGCCAAAGGGTTCATCGTCAGTCGCCCCATTTGCTCAGCAGTTCTGTCACCTAGCAATTTTGCCACAAAGGCATGAGCAAACTCATGAAAACAGAGTGAAAACAAAAGGACCACAAAAAATGTGATTAAATCTCGCGCTAAACTCAAATAATCCATGGCTCAAACGCTACCCAAGCTGTCTAAAATTGTCCATATGCAAAATTGCGTCATGACTCTGATTTGAGATCTGATTACAGTAAGCCTCCATCAGAGCTATTTCACAAATAAGGAGCCTCATCGTGAGCAACGCCAACAGACCTGCTTTGACCCAATTGAGTGAAGACGAAATCGCATTCCAACAAGCTGTGCGTGAATTTGCCGAAAACGAAATCAAACCTTACGTCACAGAAATGGATGATAAGGCTGAGATGAAAAAAGAAATTGTTCAAAAGTTATTTGAGATGGGACTCATGGGTATCGAAACTCCCGAATCTTTCGGTGGCGCTGGAGCCTCATTCACCATGGCTTGCCTCGCGGTTGAAGAAATCGCTAAAGTGGACGGCTCTGTCTCTGTCCTCTGTGACGTCCAAAATACATTGGTCACGAACGCGATTCTCAAGTGGGGAAGTGATTCCATCAAATCGAAATACCTTCCCAAAATGGCTCGTGAATGGGTGGGCGCCTACGCCCTCAGTGAATCAAGCTCAGGATCCGATGCTTTTGCCCTCAAACTACGAGCTGATGCCAAAGGAGACAAGTACATCCTCAATGGCTCGAAGCTTTGGATCACCAATGGGAACGAAGCCAATGTTTTCATTGTCTTTGCCAATATCGACCCCTCAAAAGGTTACAAAGGTATCACTGCATTTCTGGTCGAACGAGGCTTTCCCGGTTTTAAAGTCGGAAAGAAAGAAGACAAGTTGGGAATTCGAGCGAGCTCAACATGTGAGCTTTTGTTTGAAAACTGCGAGGTCCCTGCGAGCCAAGTGTTGGGCGAAGTTGGTAAAGGTTATAAAATTGCCATCGAAACTCTCAACGAGGGCCGCATCGGGATTGGCGCTCAGATGATTGGAATTGCCGGCGGTGCTTATGAGGCGACGCTGAAGTATATTCAAAGTCGGGAACAATTTGGAAAGCCCATCGCTCAATTCCAAGGAGTGCAATTTCAGTTAGCAGAAATGAGAACCGAACTCGAAGCAGCTCGACTCATGGTCTACAATGCTGCTCGACTGAAAGATGCGGGCGCTGACTTTATCGAAGCCGCCGCCATGGCTAAATTGTTTTCCTCTCGTGCTGCGGAAAATATCACCAGCACCGCGATTGATTTGTTCGGCGGAAATGGTTTCACCAAAGAGTATCCTGTCGAAAAATTCTGGCGTGATGCCAAGATTGGCCAGATCTACGAAGGAACAAGCAATATGCAACTGCAAACAATTGCAAAAATGGAATTGGATTCCCAGCGCTAATGTGGATTAAAATTATTTTGCTTTTGACCCCTTGGATCACACAGGCAGAAACAATCCTGCCCGTGTTTCGTCTCACTTTGCTCTCTGAGCCTCAGTCTCTCTCACTCAAGGATCAAAGAGGTTCAGGCTCCAATTACTTCCTGTCGCAAATCTATGGCACTTTGCTGGAATATCACAACGGCGAACTCAAAGAGGGTCTTGCTGAAAAGTGCACTTATAAAAAGGAAAAGTTGATTTCCTGTGATCTCAAACCGGATCTGAAGTGGTCGGATGGGTCCGCCATGAAAGCTCAAGACTTTGTCGATTCCTATCGCAATTATTTAAATCCTCAAAAACCCGGACTTCGTCCCGATATGTTCTTCAATTTACTCAATGCTGAAAAAGTCCTGCGCGGAGAGCTTCCGCCGACACGACTCGGAGTCCGCGCGAAGAGTGATCGCGTTCTCGAATTTCAACTGTTGGAAGCTGATCGTGAGTTTATCTTTCATCTGGCTCACCTCTTCTATGCTCCAGAAAAAGCCAATCTCTTCTCAGGCCCCTATCAGATCCATTCCTGGAAAAAGGGCGATCGGATCATCCTCACTTCCAATGTGCACTTCTGGGAAAAAAACACACAACGACCACAGGTCGAGTTTCTGACCGTCACCGAGGACACGACCGCTCTCAATCTGTACGAAAAAGATGAAATTCAATTTCTCCGTAGACTTCCCACGCTTTTTGTTCCCAAATTTAGAAAACGAAAAGACTACCTCGAAGTGCCGCTGATTCGCTTTGATTATATTGGCTTTTCGGGTGATCTGCTGACACAGCCTGAGCTTCGAAAAAAGCTCTCGACCAGTCTCGATTTTGAAGCCTTTCAAAAGCTTTTCTCGGCCCGCCCTCGCCCTGGCTGCCCCGGACTTCCCTCGCGTTTCGATACAGAGACCCCGTGTCTGTATCGAGAAACGACACCGTCCCTCGAAGTTTCAACGAAGCCACAGGCTCTCAAATTTGTTTACTCAAAACAGGGCGGCGAAGACCATCAACGAGGAGCTGATTGGCTCATCAGTCAATGGAAAAAGGTAGGCCTGAATGTGGTGGCGAGCCAAGAAGAGAATAAGATCTTTCTGGATCGTCTTGAAAAGACACCTCCGGGAATTTTCAGAAAAGGCAATGCCCCTGAACGTCCCACTTGTCGAGCAGCCCTTGAAGCTTTCACTCAAGGCGCCCCAGAAAATTACATTCAGTTTAAACATTCAAAGTTTGATGC
>JBKCXY010000207.1:0-42624 GCA_046315835.1 Pseudobdellovibrionaceae bacterium
CTTGAGAAGATCACTGATCCGCCGATCAATGAGCTTTTTAAACTCCCGCAGAAGTTTAGAACTTCACCCCCGAGAGGGGAGTTGTGGCTGCGCCGCGCCGACCTCTCTGTAGAGACGGCTGGGGTGATCGAGTACCGCAAGCAAGGGGACTTTGATCAAAAATTGCGCGATTTTCAAGAAGGTCGTAGCAAAGCAAAACCGACTCTGGACCTACGAGATGCGAAAGAATTCAACAAGAAGGCGATCCAGCTCTATGAATGGTTTCTCAGGGATTTTCCAAAGGATGAGAAAACCGATCAGGCCCTCTTTTTCTTGGGCTATAACAATTTTGAGATTGGGGAGCTTAAAAAGGGGACCCAATATTATTCTCGGCTGACCAAAGAGTTTCCGCGCTCGCCCTATGTGGTGGAAGCTAATTTTGCTTTGGGTGAATACTACTTTGAGAATGAAAAATGGGCAGATGCACTCAAATCCTACCGGGAAGTCTTGAAAAATAGAAAGCATCGTCTATTCACTTTTTCACTCTACAAAGCAGCATGGTGTGAGTTCCGAAGTGGGAACACCGAAAGGGCTCTCAAAACCATGGAACTTCTTGTGAAGTCCAGTAAAGAGGCAACAGCGCAAGCTGCTGCTGGCCGTAAGGCTCTGAATAAAAATCGGCTCGAGTCTGAAGGTCTGAGAGATATCGTTTTGTTTTATGCAGAAGTGGGTAACCCTGAGCAAGCGCCTGCCTATTTTGTGAATTTAGCAGGAAATGATTCTAAGAACTATCTTGAAAAACTGGCTTACTACTATGGAGACAAAGGTAATCTCCTGGGAGCAAGAACTGTATTTAATCATTTGATCAAAGAAGATCCAACAAATCCCAAGGCTTTCGACTTTAAGTACCAAGTGGTGCGTCTGTATTCCAATGCCCGCAGGAGTCGTGAGTTCAGAGATGAAATGTTTGCTTGGATCCGAGATTTCGGAGTCGGAAGTAGCTGGTATCAAGCGAACAAAGGCAACACAGAGCTCGTAGATAGCTCTGTTCGTCTTCGTGAAGCAACTTTGAGGAACTATATTCTTCAACAACACCAGACGGCACAGAACTCGAGAGCGGCTTTTTCTCAAGGGCTCGCGGTGGAAGGATATCGTCTTTACTTAGGTGAGTTTAAATCTTCTGCTAGTATTGCAGACATGCATTTTTACTTTGGTGAATTGCTGTATGATATGAAGAGATACGACGATGCCAGTGCCCAATATCGCTGGGTGGTCGAAAATGGTCAGGGCAGCAAGTTTCAGTTGCAAGCTGCTGAGAACATCGTGATCGCTCTGGAAAAAGATCTTCCCAAAGATGAGCAAATTGCTACAAAGGTGGGAAAGACTTTGGATCCGGTGGCCTTTGATCCCAAGGTGTCACGATTTGTTGAAACATCCTTGTGGTACACCAATAAATTTCCAAGTTCAGAGAAAAATGTAGAGATGCAATTCCGCATTGGTCGCTTGCACTATCAACACAATCAATTTGATCAAGCGATTCCTTACTTTCGCGAAATCGTTCAAAAGCATCCTCGAACAAAGTATGCCGAATATTCCGCCAATCTCCTTTTGGACATTTACAATTTGCGAAAAGACTATGAGGGCTTAGCCAAAGCAGGTAATGAACTACTTGCCTTGCCAGGAATCTCTTCTTCCAAAGCGGGGGGTGATATTCGTGAAGTTCTTGAGAAAGCATCTTTCAAGAGAGCCCAAGATATGGAAGTTTCTAAAGACTATGCAGGATCTGCCGTGCAGTTTGAGGCTTTCTCAAAGCAGAATCCGACTTCACCTTTAGCGACGACAGCGATTTTCAATGCGGCCATTAACTTTGAAAGAGCTGGTCAGAATTCTCAAGCCATTCGATCTCATGAGGCAGTCCTGGCATCTAAAGATAAGCCAGCAGATTCTCTCAAACCAAAATCACGTCGAATCCTCGCAAAACTGAAGCAAGATTCTGGTCGTTTGGATGAAGCTGCTCAGCTTTACCGGGCTTCGGCCATTGAAAGTAAAAATGATCCGCTGGCACCGAATATGTACTTTAATGCTGCGATCCTGTTTGAAGCTTTAGGAAGAAACAAAGAAGCGATCCAAAACTATCGATCTTTCTTTGACCTCAATAAAAAATCTGACCGAGTGGAGGCCATCTTTCAAATCGCAACGCTCCACCGAAAGGACGGGCAGTGGGCTGCGGCCGTTGAAAAGTATGAAGAGTACTTGCAATTGGGTGCCAAGGATCAGGAGAAAGTTGTTGAAGCCTCTTACTGGGTTTATGAAGGAAGTCGACGCTTAGGAAGAAAGAAAGCGGCGGCTGAGTGGCAGGCTAAAACTCTGGCCACTCAAAAGAGATTTGCCCCCAACCGCAAAGGACCAGGCGCTCTGTATGCCGCGAGAATTCGTATGGGACAAGCTCGCGAGCAATTTGACGAGCTCAAGAAGCTGCGGATCCCAGCAAATCCAGCAGAGCAGCAAAGAGCTGTTCAGAAAAAAATCACGTTTGTGACTGATCTCAATGCAGCACTGTCTGATGTGGTTAAATTTGACTCTCCCGAAGAAATTGTTTCTGCACTCTCTGTTCTTGGGCAAGTGAATGTTCATATGTCCGAGGCCTTGATCGGAGCGCCCTTGCCCTCGGGCTTGAACGAAGAGCAAAAGAAGCAGTACCAAGAAGGTGTCGCAAAAATTGCTGATCCTTTCGTGCAAAAGGGAAAAGAAAGCTTGCGGGCGTCAATAGCGCGGGCCTCTGAGTTGGATGCGTATCCTCAAGACTACTTCCAAGCTCGAACGATTTTGTCTCGCTTGGAGCCAAACTCTGTCTATGAGCATGGCGAACAATCGGCTGAAATCAAATTTGGCAGCTGGATGGGGTTGTAATCATGAAAAAGCAGATTGCGATGTGGATTCTTTTAGGATTGATCAGTGGCTGCGGAAGTACCTCGAAGCAAGAGGTTGGTGAATCGGTGGATCTGACGCCAGCGGCGAGCGCGTCATTTTCTGCAGCTCCGACAACCACAGTTCAAGTCCCAAGGGCAGCGCCGACCCCTCCTGCAGGAAATCCGTTGAATGACGCCATCAAGTCGGGAAGCGACGAGCAAGTATATAGAGCGGCCACCGACATTTTAGCGGCAGTTCCGCAGGATCTGAAAGCTCTCAATGCCATGGGTCTTTATCATTATCGTAAGTCCCAGTTTAAAGCTGCTTTGTTTTTCTTTTCACGAGGTTTGAAAGTGGCTCCGAATTCTTCTGATCTCTATAATAATATTGGCCTTGCTCATTTAGGCCTTAATGAGAAAAGGGAAGCTGTTGTTGCCTTTCGCAAAGCGATTGAGCTCAATCCCAACGATGCGAATGCGGCTGCAAACCTAGGTGCGATCTACATCCAAGATAAGGACTACCCCAAAGCGAAAGTTGCTTTTGAAATTGCTCTCAAGAGGCATAGCAAAGATCCACGAGTTCTGACAAATTACGGAGTGGCCTTAGCTGCCTCAAAAGATTTTTCAGAAGCTGAAAAGCAGTATCAAGAGGCTCTCAAGCTGAACAGCAACTTTCAGCCGGCGCTTTTGAATCTAGCTATTCTGTATGTTGACCATCAAAAAGAATTCGACAAAGGTCTAGATCTCATCAACAAACTTAAGTTCTTAGGACTTTCGTCTGAATCTAGGTCTCGAATTAATGCATTGGAAATTAAAGCAAAAGCTGGTGTAAAATAGGGACTGAGGTTTCATCATGAAGTTGGCAGCAGTGTTTTTTGCAGCATGGATGTTTTCTTACTCGAGTTATGGGCAGAGCACTCCATCTGCGCCCAAGGAAAGAAAGCAAACTTTAAGTTTTGAAGACGAACTTGTTGAAGGTTCAACTCAAAAGCCTGAGCTCTTCTACCTCTTTCAGAAGAAGAATTTTAACTATAAAAGACTGATTCGATTAAGAGAAAATTTTCTTCCGGAGATGAGAAGAACATCAGAGGACATCCAGCGCAGTCGGAGTTCGAATTGAAATCGCCAATAATTCTCAGAATATTTAAAGGTCAGCAGCTCATCGAAGTGAAGCAGTTCGATAGAGATCAAGTCATCTTCGGACATGACGCAGAAGTTCAGTTGGAACTCAATGATGAATCTGTCTCTCCGATTCACTGTCTGATTGAGCTGAGAGACTCTGGATATTACCTCTGTGATTTGGGTTCAGCGACAGGAACTCGAAAAAATGGAAAGCCGATTTTAGATGAGCCCCTGTCTTCAGGGGAGTACATTGAAGTCGGACCCTTTCGAATACAATTCTTTGTCGGTGTGCCGAAACCAAAGGAAGCACCACAAACCGCGGCAACGATTGTGGTCAAGCCAACGGCGGAGCCGAGTCCACAAATGAAACCGGAACCAGCACCCGTGGTCGTAAAGCCACCGGTTGTTGCTCCCGCAGCACCGCGAATTCCCGATCAGAAAGCTGGCTCTTCGAAAGCTCATAAGAAATCAAAACACGAAAAGACTTTTGCTCCGCCGAGTGAGATTCGTAATTTAAGGGATCATTTGCGACCAACAAAGGGTCCCGTGATTGAAGTCATTGTGGCTTGGCAGGAACGAGTTTTGACGACTTCACATTTCATGTCGGAAGAAGTCATTACGATTGGATCTGATTCGAAAGCTGATATTCAAATTCCCTCACAGTTCTTGCGTGGTCTCCAGCCTTTCATTGAAACAAAGGGTGGTACAAGAGTGCTCGCAGGAATCGAGATGCAAGCAGAAGTTGTCAATTCGGCCCAGCAGATTCTGACCCAAGAAGAGCTCTTACGAGTCGGAAAAGCGACTCGAGCAGGCTCAGGTGTTGCAATCCGCCTTGATCAGGGTGAGATTGTTTGCCTCTCGATTGCTCAGGGAACTGTACAAATCTTTGTTAGAAATGTCGCAGCTGCCAATAAACCACTGATGGCACCACCCCTTGACCTGACTTCTGGTGAGCTGACGGGGCTCGTAGTGGCTTTGATGATTGTCGCACTCACCGCTCTGTACATGAGCGTGTATAATCCTCCGGAAGTTGCTGAAGAGGAGCAAGAAGAGGTCGTGAGGCTGGCGGAATTTGTTTACAATAAGCCACCAACGCCTGTGATTGAGCAGCCTCAACCGACACCGGAGCCCACCAAGCAGGAAGTTGAACAGAAGACTCCTCCGACCACAGTTCCTGTTCGTGTCCAGGTCACTGACAAGGAAAAACAGGCTGTCGCTAAGGGACAAAAAGATTCTATGAATGCAGTTCGTGAAACAGAAGCTGCGAAAGCCGCCGAAGTGAGACCTCGTCCTTCGAAGGTAGATCGGCCGAAGAAATTCACTTCCGTTAAACAGGGTGGAGCAACCAAAGTTGGTGAGACCGCGGGAGCTAATGCTCAAAGTAAAGATGTGAATAACGAAGGACTTCTTGCGGCCTTTGGTGGCGGAGGAATTCGCAAACAATTGGATCAAGCATATTCGGGATCCGGTGAGCTGCTGGGTATGGCGAATGAGGCCAGCGGTCGTACGGGACAAAATGAATCTCGTCCTGGGGAAGATATCGGATCCAAATTCAAAGACACAGGAGCTGGTGGAAAAGGCACAGCCACCCAAGGGATTGCGGGAGTCGGCACGAAAGGCCGAGCTTCTGGTATGTCCACCTATGGTGGAGGCGTTGGCCTTGGTGGAAAAGGATCGGTGACGATCATTCCCGGCGGGGCTGATGAAGGCTGGGTGGGATCTATTGACCGCGAAGCTGTTCGTCGTGTGATTCGATCAATTCTCAATCAGATCAAGAGTTGTTATGAAAGACAATTGCGTGTGAATTCGACTCTTGAAGGAAAAGTGATTATTCAGTTTGAAATTGCAGAGCAAGGACGTGTGCGAACTGCAAAAACGAAATCAACTTCACTCAATGACTCGACGGTCGAGTCTTGTGTGGCTTCGCGAATTCGTGAAGCGCGATTTCCTGAGCCACCCTCAGGGACGATTGCCGTCGTTGATTTCCCATTTGTATTTGGAGCTCAAAAATAAAGTCAGGGAGGACTAAGTGGAACCAACAGTGAACGACAGCATGCCTTTTTTACAGAGAGCCTTTATCGAGGGCGGACCCGTCATGTACATTATTTTGTTCATCGGGATCATCACTCTTTTCTTAGTGATCGAAAGATTCCTAAAAATGCGTGAGTTTTCTGTGGATAAGAAAGATTTCATGGATGGAATTACAGCGGCTATCATGCGTGGTGATCTCCGACAAGCGATTGCGGCTTGTGATGCGAAGCCAGCGCCACTCACGCTCACAGTCAAAGCAGGTCTTGTGCAAGTGATGAACAAGCGACCTGATGAAGAAGTGCAGGTTGCAATGGATGCAGCGGTGCTCAGAGAAACGCCTAAGCTTGAAGGTTGGACATCATTTTTAGCGGTGACTGGAAACATTGCGGTTCTGGCAGGTCTCCTTGGAACAATCATCGGTATGATTGGATCTTTCCGAGCTGTTTCTGCGGCTGATCCTGCGGAGAAGGCAGCCAAGCTCTCAGAAGGTATTTCTCACGCTCTGAACTGTACAGCGTTTGGTCTTTTGATTGCCATCATTGCCATCGTTGCTTACGGATACTTTCAGTTAAGAATTCAAAGAGCTGAAAATGAATTGCATGAAACTTCGATGACACTCTTAAACCTCGTTGTTTCTAACAGAGATAAATTAAAGGAATAAACCATGGCGCAAATTGAATCCGGCGGTGGAAGAGGTCGAAGAGTGAGCGTTGAGCTCAATCTTGTGCCTTTCATCGACTTGATGAGCGTTCTCATCACGTTTCTGTTGATCACAGCCGTATGGACTCAAGTTTCCATGATCCAGATTGGAACCTCTCTTTATGGTAAGAGATCTGAAGAAACAGTTCCTCAGCTTCCCCCTGATGCGGATCTGGTCCTCAAGATTGATATTACCGATAAAGGTTATGTTCTGACGGTGGGGCGCCAGACAACTCAGCTCCCGCTTTTGAATAGCGAGTATGATGAGGCCGGTCTTCTTGCTCAACTGGAAAAGACCAAGCAGATGTATCCCACAAAGACAGATGCAGCCATTGCAATGTCTGACCAGCTTCCTTATGAACGTCTGATTGGTGGAATGGATATTCTCCTCAAAGCAGGCTTTCCAAAAATTTCTGTCCTCA
Organism: Pseudobdellovibrionaceae bacterium; assembly: GCA_046315835.1. Classification (GTDB taxonomy): domain Bacteria; phylum Bdellovibrionota; class Bdellovibrionia; order Bdellovibrionales; family Bdellovibrionaceae; genus JAJTIC01. Next base: position 7,163 of record JBKCXY010000207.1, read on the forward strand.
CAGGAGGGCCTAAGTAATGGCAATTCATCAACCAGGTGTAAAGTTTCGTCGTAGTCGCCTGCTCAGGAGACAAAAAGGAAAAAGAGATGTCGTGGCGATTCTGTCTCTGACAGCCATGGTTGATATGTTCACTGTTTTGGTGGTCTTTCTTTTGCAGAACTATAACGTCACTGGACAAGTGCTGTTTCTGCCCAAAGAAGTCACGTTGCCAAGGGCTGAGCAAATTAAAGAGCTCGCTCCGGCTGTGGTCGTGACAATTTCGAGCAAAGAAGTTCTCATCGATAAAACGCCGATTGTTCCCATGGAGCAACTGAAGGCTCAGACGGATTGGATGATTCAGCCTCTCTATCAACAGGTCACAGAGGCCTTAAAAAAAGCCAAAGCCGAATTTGATCAAAATGTTCAAACAAGACTTCAGAAAGCCGTTGAAAATGCGCGGGGCGAAATGGATCAGGATCCCTTGGCCTGGAACAAAGTCACAATTCAAGCTGATAAAGGAATTGATTTCCTCACGGTGAAAAAAGTGATGTTCACGGTCAGTGAAGCGGGCGCTCGTGAAATCAATTTCGCAGTCACAAAAGAACGTACTCCCCAGTAGAAATTCAGGTATAATGAGCCTATGCAGAAGCTGACGACCCTCATCTTTCTTTCGATGGTTGGGGTTCTCTTTTTTCAAGTTCTTGTTGGGTTTCCTGTTCGTTTGGAGAACCCTCTTGATGATATTGTCAGAACTGAGTCTCTTTTCACAGGCGACAACTCTGCACAACAGAAGATGAAAGGTGTTCATCTTGTTGAGAGTAACTCCGGTGAGCGTGATTGGGAGCTATTTGCTGAAGTCGCTGAAGGTTATGAAGGCAAAGGTTCATGGCTCCTCAAGAATGTCAGAGTTCTTTTTTACAACGATGAAGTTGTCGACTTTACCGTCACGGGAAAGTCGGGAATGATTGACTCAAAAACCAAAGACATGACGATCGAAGGGGAAGTCAAAACTCAGTCGTCCAATGGCTATAGATTTGAAACTCCCTCGATGCAGTATCGGGCAAAATCTCGAATTCTTCTTTCTCCGGATAAAGTTAAAATGACAGGACCGCCCGATGTGCGAGGGGGGGCTCTTCAACTGGAAGGCGAGAGAATGGAAGCTCAAGTGGATCAGTCACTCATGACGATTGAAGCCGGTGTCTTGGCGAAGAAGTCTCTGATTGGGGGACGTCAGTTTAAGATTCATTCAGAAAAAGCAGAATTCTCAGGAAAGAGTAAGGCTGCGCGCTTTCTGAACCAAGTGGCGATCGAAATCGATAGTATGAAGCTTGAAGGGCCGGAAGCTTCTTTCAATTATAAAGATAGTACGGATTTCCTTCAGTCCATCATGGTTCGAGGGGGCGTCAAAGTCAGCGATATTGATAAGTATGCGACAGCTGAGAATGTGAAGTTTGACCCCAGCGAAAACAAATTCATCTTTTCGGGTCAGCCCCGAGTTGTTCAGAATAGTGATGAAATTGTGGGCGATCAAATTGTGTTTATTGATGGTGGGAAACGAGTTAAAGTGGAGAATATTCGAGCGAAAGTTGAGAAGAAACAATGAGTCTACTCACAGTCAGTTCCATTTCAAAAGCTTTCAAAAAACGCCAAGTCGTGAAAGAGGTTTCTTTCACTGTCAGTTCTGGACAAGTGGTCGGACTGTTGGGTCCAAATGGAGCAGGAAAGACCACCAGCTTTTACATGGTGGTGGGTTTAGTGAAGCCAGATTCAGGAGATATTCAAATTGATTCGGAATCGATCGGTCGACTCCCGATGCATCAGCGGGCTCGTGTGGGGCTCAGCTATCTGGCCCAAGAGCCGAGTATTTTTCGGAAACTGACCGTCTCTGAAAACATTATCGTCGCTCTTGAAGCTCACGGGTATTCCGATTCGAGATTGAGTGAGCGATTAGAATCTCTTCTGCAAGACTTTCGTATTACCCACATTAGAGATAGCTATGGCTATGCCCTCTCCGGCGGTGAGCGCCGACGCGTAGAAATTGCACGAGCCCTTGCAGGCTCGCCCAAGTTTTTACTTCTTGATGAGCCCTTTGCAGGGATTGATCCCATCGCCGTTGTAGATATCCAGGAAATCATTCGACAGCTGAAAGCCAAGGGCATTGGAGTTCTGATCACGGATCATAACGTCCGAGAGACACTGGGTATTTGTGATCAGGCTTACATTCTCAAAGATGGTCAAATACAAGTCCAAGGTACGGCTTCCGAAATTGCAAATTCCGAACTAGCCAAAAAGTTTTATTTAGGCGAAAATTTTAAACTGTAAGGTAACACGAGAGGACTTTTTTGGCTAAGCTCAGTCAGTCGATGAATTTAAGTCAGACACTGCGGATGACTCCGCAGTTGCAGCAAGCAATTAAATTGCTGCAAATGTCTCGTCTTGAAATGGAAACGGCTGTTCGCAAAGAGTTGGATGAAAATCCCATTCTCGAAGAAGCTCAAGAGCTCAAAGAAGAAGATCTTCAGCGCACCAAAGAGGCCGCTGACACCGTTGAAACGCCGGCTGAATCTCAGGATCAAGACCCTCAAAAGCACGATGAGTTTGAGTGGGAGTCCTATCTCGAGAATCAACAGAAACCCCCTCAGCAGAATTTCGGTGGCAACGAAGAGATCATGAACTACGAGAACGTGATTTCTACGACGGAATCACTTTATGATCATCTTCTCTGGCAAGCAAAAATGAACGGCTTCAATGAAGAAGAGATGTTTCAAGCTGAAATTCTTATTAATTACATTGATGATGACGGCTATATCACGACGCCCCTTGAAGAGATTGCTGCAACAGAATCTACGACCAAAGAAGAATTGGAAGGCACCCTCAAGTTCATTCATGAATTTGATCCGCCAGGTGTAGGGGCTCGGAATCTTCAGGAGTGCTTATTGATCCAAGCTAAGTTTCTTGAAGAAGACACGAATGATCTTGTTTATTTGATCACTCATCATATCAAAGACCTCGAAAAGAAAAATTACGACGGCATCGCCAAAGCCATGGCGCGAGATATCAGCGAGATTGCCGAGATGTGTAAGATTATTTTTTCGATGGATCCTAAGCCAGGACGGGCTTATGCGCCAGCAGACACTCAGTATGTCACACCCGATGTGTACGTGTATAAGGTGGGCGATGATTACATGGTCTCATTGAATGAGGATGGCCTGCCCCGACTGAAAATCTCAAACTTCTATAAGAATATGTTGAAGCAATCGGGAAATGAAAAGACTCAGGAGTATATTCAAGAGAAGCTTCGCTCTGCGGTCTGGCTGATTAAGTCTATTCATCAAAGGCAAAGAACTATTTATAAAGTCACGGACAGTATTGTGAAGCACCAAAGAGAGTTCTTCGATAAAGGTGCTGCCTTTATTAAGCCCATGGTTCTCCGAGATATTGCGGCAGATATTGGAATGCATGAATCAACGGTCAGCCGAGTGACTACGGCTAAATATGTCCATACTCCTCAAGGTATCTTTGAGCTCAAGTACTTTTTTAACTCAGGGATCAATACAACCGATGGTGAATCTCTGGCTTCGGAATCTGTAAAACTCAAAATCAAAGAGCTGATCTCTCGAGAAGACCACAAGAATCCCTACTCAGATCAGCAAATCGTTGAGATGCTCTTGAAGGACGGAATTGAAATCGCTCGTCGAACGGTGGCAAAGTACCGCGACGTGCTCAAAATTTTACCCTCAAGCCGCCGCAAAAAGATTTTCTAGTCCGTCTTAATCCGAGTCCAAATTTGATCAAAGAGTTTTGTGTTTTCACCGACATCTTTAAGATCTTCAAGTTTGGCAAACAGGCTGGCATCTGGAAACAGGGGGGCCAGAGTCTGAACATCTGCAGGGAACTCATGTTTGGTATCTTTGAGCACGGGTCCTGCCATGACTTCGGAGACAAATTCAATATTGGTCTTTCTGTCTAAGAGAAACTTCACAAGCTTCATTGCATTGTCTTTATTCTTTGCAGCTTTGAAGACGACCAGGGTGTCGACGGCCCGGGCGCCACCTTCCGCTGGAAGAACAAAAACAACAGCTCCGTTTGATTTTTTCTGAGCTTGGAGAGCATCTGAAGAATAGATTTGCGCGACAGCCACTTCTTTGTTCAGAAGTGAATCGACCGGATCTGATGTGAACATTTTCACTCGAGGCTTGAACTCGATCAGTGTCTTTTCGGCCTTTTTTAGTTCTTCAGGGTTCACCGTGTTCACAGAGTGTCCATGCATCTTCAAAGCAGCTCCAATGACCTCGCGAGCATCATCCATGAGGGAGACTTTTCCCCCTAAAGCTTTATTTGAGAACAAGGAGGCCCAGTCCTTAATTCCTTCTGGGAGAAGCTCTTTGTGGTAGGCAAGTCCCGTGGTTGTCCACGCATAGGGGAGAGCGAAGGGGCTTGCGATAGAACTGAGCTGAATTTTGGGATCAAGTTGACTGGCAATTCCGAGGTCTTGGGCATTCAAAGCCTCGAGAAGACCATTTTGAACCATGATTTCTACCATATACTCGGAGGGCACAGCCACGTCGATTCCAGAGGCTCCCGATTGAACTTTGGCGAGCAGTTCTTCATTAGAGGAGTAATTTGAAATATTCAGTTTGATCCCTGTTTCTTGGGTAAATCTCTGGGCCGTTTGATCAGAGATGTAATTGCCCCAGATGGCTAAGTTTACTTCTGCTGAAGAGGGCTTTTTTCCCGTGCAGCCCAAGCTAAAACTCAAAGCGATGAGGCCAAAAAACCAGAGTGAATGTTTCATGCGATTTCCTTCCGTTAACGAATGCTTCACAAACTACTGTCACAACTTTAGACACTCAAGAAAAAATTCACACTGGGGGCGGAGATTTATTGCGAAAAAGAGCCGGAGGCCTTACATCTGACCCCATGCTCAAGATTGAATCTCTCCACAAATCTTTCACTGGCCAGAATTCGGTTCACGATGTGTCGTTGGAAATCAGAGATGGAGAGTTTTTCTCGCTTTTGGGCCCCAGTGGGTGTGGAAAAACGACTCTGCTGCGAATGATTGCAGGCCTTGAGACGCCAACATCAGGGCGCATTCTTCTCGATGGCAAAGATCTAACTCACCTGCCAGCTCAAGAGCGGCCCTTTAACATGGTTTTTCAGCGTTATGCCCTATTCCCCCATCTGACAGTTTTTGAAAACGCGGCCTTTGGGCTTCGTTTGAAAAAAATGAATGAAAAAGACATTCAAGATCGTGTTGAAGAAAGTCTGGCCCTTGTGAACCTGAGTCATCTGAAGGATCGTCTTCCAGAAACTCTTTCCGGCGGACAGTGTCAGCGCGTGGCAATTGCTAGAGCATTAGTGAATCGGCCTCGATTGATTTTACTGGATGAACCTTTGTCGGCCCTCGATCAGAAGTTACGTGAGCACATGCAAGTTGAGCTGAAAGCCCTCCAGCAGAGCTTGGGGCTGACCTTTATTTATGTGACTCATGATCAAGAAGAGGCTCTGGTGCTGTCAGATCGAATCGGAGTCATGAATCAAGGCAAGCTGGAACAAGTGAGTGCTCCACAAGAGCTCTACGACGAGCCACGATCTTTATTTGCAGCTCAGTTCGTTGGTCCCATGACAGGTTTTGCCGGGGAAGTTTTAGAAATCGAAGGTACCATGGCCTCCTTTCGGTTTCAGGATCAGGTCTTTAAAGTTCGCGCTCGGCGCCAAGAAGATGCTGGAGAGGTCTCTTCGCCAAAAACATTGGCTATGGTCAGACCTGACCGAATTAGAGTTTCTAAAAGTCTAGGCTCTGGATGCCTCGCCAATCAGATCTCGGGGCGAGTGACTCAAACTATTTTTCGAGGAACTCAGTCGGAAGTTTTGATTGAAGTTTCTGATGGCCAAATGGTGAAGGCTTTCGTGAGCCGCCAGCAAGGTGATTTCCCGACGGGGGAATCAGTTTGGGTAACTTTTGATCCTGACGACACTTTCCTCTTTTTAGGTCAATCGAAGTGAAAAGCAGAGCTCTCAACAATTGGTTTGGAACTCCAGCAACTGTTTGGTTGAGTCTATTTTTAGCGGGACCTCTGCTCATGGTCTTTCTTCTCAGTTTTTGCACTCGCGGGACTTATGGCGGCATTGAGTACACTCTGACCTTCATGAACTATGCAAAAGCCTTTCAACCTCTGTACCTGGAAATCTATTTGCGAAGTCTCACCCTTGCGGTGATGACCACGGGCCTTTGTTTGTTGATTGGATTTCCCATGGCTTGGGCGATTTCAACCAGCTCTTCTCGTCAGCGTTCGGTGCTGATTTTTCTTCTGGCGCTGCCCTTTTTGATGAATCTTGTGATTCGAGTTTACTCAGTCCGACTTTTTGTTGGATTCGAAGGGCCCATTCAAGAATTATTGCGCTGGACGGGGACTCCGCATGATCCATTCAGTTTCACCCGAAATCAATTTCTTGTCCTTTATGGAATGGTGACCAGCTATTTACCGTTCATGGTTTTTCCGTTGTTTGCCTCGCTTGAGAAGTTTGATTTTTCTCAAGTTGAAGCCAGTTATGACCTCGGGGCCAGTCACTGGCAAACCCTCACTAAAGTTTTGATTCCTGGAAATCGGCATGGAATTTCCAATGGGTGTTTGCTTGTTTTTGTCCCTTCGATGGGTGAGTTCGTCATTCCTGATTTGCTCGGCAGTGCGAAGAATATGCTCATGGGTAATCTCATCACCGAGCAGTTCTTGAAAGCGAGAGATTGGCCTCTGGGTGCAGCGCTGACGGTGGTTTTTGTAACAACATTAGTTCTATTTGCAGTTTTAATCATCCGCTGGGGAGGGCGCTATGGAAAAGAAGCGTCCTAAAGCGCCTCTGCTTTGTCATGTGATCTTGTTTGCCGCTCTTTTGGCGCTCTTTATTCCCGCTGTGTATTTGGTCATTTCTAGTTTTTGGGAGTCTTCAGCGGACTCCACTCTGACACTAAAATGGTACTCCCAAGTCTTCTCAGATCAGACCTTGCAGGAGGCTATGCTCCGAAGTCTGGGCCTTGCTGCAGCGAGTGCCCTAGCAACAGTGATTCTTTCGACAGGTGCGGCTGTCGCTCTCCAGAGTGAGCGGTTTGCTTTCAGTCCTTTATTGAATTCACTTTCTTTAGCTTCCCTCGTTTTGCCTGAGCTTGTCTTTGCACTGTCATTGCTGGCTTGGTTTTTTGTGGTTCAATTTGAACTCAGCTTAGTGACCGTGTTCTTCTCACATATCACTTTTGGTTTGCCTTTTTCGATGATGGTCATTCGCACCCGATTAAAAACGCTGGATCCTTTAGTTTCTGAAGCGGCTCAGGACCTCGGCGCGCGAGATTTGCAAATTTTTTGGAAAGTCACTTTACCGCAAATTCTGCCCGCACTTGTTTCGGCCTACATTCTGGTGTTTCTATTATCTTTTGATGACTTCCTGATTACCTTTTTCACGAACGGGGTAGGCTCCGACACTTTACCCATTCGCTTGTACACTTCGATGAAAATGGGCCTTTCGCCGAAATTGAATGCTCTCTCCGCACTGATGCTCCTGGTGACCTCGATCCTTGTTTTCATCCTGGCTCGCAGCTCCGCAGTCCGCGAAATGATCTCGTCTCAAAACGAGAAATAGACCTATTGCGTCAAGCAATTCTCCTCATCTTTAGTCCAGTTCTACCGAAAAGAAATCACTGCGAAGGAGATTTTATGAGCTTTAAACACACTTTCCGCCATGTTGACCCCTCAGATGCTTTGAAAACTTATGTCGAAGAGCGCTTTGGAAAGATGGGGAAGCATTTGCTGAAGGAAAGCCAATGGCAGATTTTTTATAGCCTCGGGAAAGTCCATTTTGAAGTCGAAGTTGTTGTCAGAAACCCTGACAGCCATTTTAAAGCGAAAGCTCAATCCCCGAATGTCTATGCCGCTGTCGAGCTGGTGGCTGAAAAGCTCGACAAGCAGTTTATGAAGCGAAAAGAGAAGCTTCAGCATCATAAAAAATACGATCTCTCGAAAGAGGGGCAGCTCGAGCGAGTCAATGAAATGCTCGAGTATGAAGTCCTTCCCTTTCCTCAGAAAAAGCCTGCGTAAAGCGGGCTTTCATTTGATTGATTTTAAAATCTGACTTTGTTAGGTTGCTCTTTCTTTATTGTTCATAAGAAAGAGGACGTAACCTATGTCAAATCTTAAGAATTTTCTATTCACCAGTGAGTCGGTCTCCGAAGGGCATCCTGACAAAATGGCAGATCAAATCAGCGATGCTGTTCTGGATGCTATTTTAGCCCAAGATTCTCGCGGCCGCGTGGCGTGTGAAACTCTTCTGACCACAGGTTTGATTGTTGTGGCTGGTGAAGTGACCACTTCGGCCAACGTCAACATGTCTGAAATCGCTCGCGAAACCGTCAAAAAGATTGGCTACGATTCTTCTGATAAAGGGTTCGACTACAAATCGTGCGGAGTCATGGTGGCCGTGGGGAAGCAGTCTCCCGATATCGCTATGGGCGTGAAAGAGACGGGGTCCGATGAACAAGGGGCTGGGGATCAAGGTCTGATGTTCGGTTATGCAGTGAATGAAACTCCGGAAATGATGCCGCTTTCAATTTCTCTTTCGCACAAAATTTTGCAGGAGCTTTCCACTCAGCGAAAAGCCAATGTCGTGAATTGGCTGAGACCCGATGCCAAGTCTCAAGTCACTGTTGAGTACGAAAACGGAAAAGCAAAAAGAATCGACACTGTTGTGGTTTCCACTCAGCATGCGGAAGAAGCTTCCGCGAAAATGATTCAAGATTTTGTCATCGAGAGCGTGCTCAAAAAAACGATTCCTTCTCAGTGGATCGATGCGAAGACTAAATTCCTGATTAATCCAACCGGTCGGTTTGTCATTGGTGGTCCTATGGGAGACGCAGGTCTCACTGGACGAAAGATTATTGTCGACACTTACGGTGGTCACGGCGCCCACGGTGGTGGAGCGTTTTCAGGGAAAGATCCTTCAAAGGTGGACCGTTCTGCGGCTTATGCTGCCCGCCATGTGGCAAAGAACATTGTCGCTGCCGGACTCGCTGAAAAATGCTTGGTTCAAGTGGCTTATGCCATCGGTGTGGCAGAGCCTGTCAGTATCAACGTGAATGATTTTGGAACGAGCAAAGTGGGTGCTGAGAAGCTCGAGAAAGCTGTTCGAGAGCTTTGGAGCTTAAAGCCGGCTCGAATTGTTAAAGATCTGGATTTACTTCGTCCCATCTATTCGAGAACATCAACTTACGGTCATTTTGGACGAGATGAATTTAGCTGGGAAAGACTCAACAAAGTGGAGCAACTCAAAGACTTCGCAAAAGGACACTAAAACCAAATGGATCCTAAGTTTATCCGGAACTTTTCTATCATCGCTCACATCGACCATGGGAAATCAACTTTGGCCGATGCCTTGCTTTCCGAAACAGGTTCTTTGAGCGCACGAGAAGAGAAGGCTCAGTTTCTGGACAATATGGAGCTCGAGCGGGAACGTGGGATTACCATTAAAGCCCAAACGGTGTGCCTGACTTACAAAGCGAAAGACGGCAACACTTACCAGATCAATTTGATTGATACTCCTGGGCATGTGGACTTCAGTTACGAGGTGTCTCGCTCTCTCGCGGCCTGTGAAGGGGCAATTCTGGTGGTGGATGCAGCTCAAGGCGTTGAGGCTCAAACCCTGGCAAATGTTTATTTGGCCATTGAGAATAATCTCGAAATCATTCCTGTCCTGAATAAAATTGACCTTCCCACCGCTGATCCTGACGGAGTGAAAAAGCAAATTCAGGATACTGTTGGCCTTGATGCCTCCGATGCGGTGATGGCTTCGGCCAAAGAACGAATTGGGATCACGGATATTTTGGAAGCCATTGTCCAAAAGGTGCCTCCGCCCAAAGCGGATAAGGCTCTCCCTTTAAGGGCTTTGATCTTTGATTCATGGTTTGATGCTTATCAAGGCGTGGTGGTGCTTGTTCGCTTGAAAGATGGAGCCATCAAAAAGGGCGAGAAAATCAAATTCATGGCGACAGACAAGCAGTACGAAGTCTTGCGCATGGGAAAGTACGCGCCTTTTCCAACTTTTGTTGATGAGCTCTATGCCGGCGAAGTGGGCTTTATCATTTGTGGGATTAAGGACATCCGTGATGTTAAAGTGGGGGACACCGTCACCAACGCAAAGCTGCCGGCCCAAGAGCCGCTTCCTGGTTTTACTCACATTAAGCCCATGGTCTTTGCGGGGATTTTCCCGGTGGTCGCCAGTGAGTATGAGTCTCTGAAGGATGCTCTCGAAAAGCTCTGTTTGAATGACTCTTCTTTAACTTTTGAAACCGAAAAGTCTTTGGCTCTCGGTTTTGGTTATCGCTGCGGATTCTTAGGTCTATTGCATATGGAAATCGTCCAAGAACGTCTTGAGCGAGAGTTCAATTTGAACTTGATTACGACGGCTCCGACAGTGGTTTATCGAATTCACGCCCACGATGGATCTGTCTCTGAGCTTGAGAATCCCTCTCAGCTTCCAGATGAAACGAAAATTGCAAAAATGGAAGAGCCCTTCGTCAAAGTGACGATTCATACTCCGACGGATTTCATCGGTGGGATCTTGAAGCTCTGTGAAGATAAGCGCGGGATTCAAATCAAGATGGACTATGTGACTGAAAAGAAAGTGATCATCGAATACCGCCTACCAATGAATGAAATGGTCATGGACTTTTATGATCGCTTGAAGTCGATCTCTAAGGGCTATGCTTCGCTGGAATATGAAGTGATCGGTTTTGAGGAAGCAGATCTGGTGAAGATGGATGTTTTGATCAATAGTGAGCCCGTCGATGCACTTTCACTCATTATTCATCGTTCGAAAGCCCAGGCCCGAGGTCGAGCGCTGGTTGAGAAAATGAAAGAGTTAATCCCTCGTCAGCAGTACCAAGTGGCGATTCAGGCCGCGATCGGTTCTAAGATTGTCGCTCGTGAAACCCTCGGCGCACTTCGCAAGGACGTAACGGCCAAGTGTTATGGTGGAGATATTTCCCGAAAGCGTAAGCTTCTCGAAAGACAAAAAGAAGGTAAAAGGCGCATGAAGCAAATCGGTACGGTCGATGTGCCTCAAGAGGCTTTCCTGGCAATTCTTAAGGTGGAGGACTAGGTATGAAAGTGAGTCTTTTTTTGCGGTCATGATGTGGTCACAGTTGGGACTGGCTCAGCGCTTTGAGTATCTCTATCCCCAGGGAAGATCCTCAGGGTTCTGCTCGGGCTCGAGTTCTGGGTGTTGTATGGAGTAGAAACTGACTCAAAATCCTGTCCCTGGTCGTCGCTACCGCCTCAACGAATCCAACAAATATCCATGAAATCAGCGTGTTCGTTGGTGATTTCTGTTTCTTGCAAAGCAAGAAACAGAAATTCCGTCCGATTTCCTTTTTTTCTCTATTGAGTCAGGTAGTTAGAGGACGGCGTTCTGCTGAAGGGACAGGATTTTGAGTCAGTTTTTATTGAGTAGCTGAAAGATCGTGCAGATGAAGATTGCTTGTCTCAAGCTGACTTGCAGTGTCGAATTCGCAATGGTCATTGAGATCGCTTTTCTTTGACGTCGACCTCTTACTGCAATCCCAGTAATGTGCCGCCTCAGGATCAAGCTTGGGTTTCTTGCACAAGTTCCTGTACAGTCCGCTGCGAATTCCCCTAAGATAGGGGCATGGTAAAAAACAGTCATTGGAAATCAAAACATTTTTGGACAGAAGGTTGGGGCTCTCTTGGTCTTGCTGTTCTTGTGGCTCTCTTTATTCGCTGGGCATTTTTTGAAGCTTATGTGATCCCTTCGGGAAGTATGCTCCCCAGTCTCCTCATTCATGATCATATTTTCGTGAACAAATTTACATATGGGATTCGCGTTCCTTTTAGCGAAAAGTGGTTGGTGAAGTTCTCTGAGCCACAAGCAGGTGAAGTTGTTGTCTTTAAGTACCCGCAAGATATGAGCACTTTTTTCATTAAAAGAGTGGTCGGAAAAGCAGGGGACCGAATTTACTACGAAAAAGGAACCCTTTACATCAATGACCAGCCCCTCGAGAAAACGCCGCCGATGGGGAATACGGAGTTCGAGGCGGTCAGGGACGCGGACTTTCAAGAAAATGGCGACGTCTTTGATTCTAAAGGAAACTATGTTCACTTTATCGAGAACCTAAAGGGCAAAAAGCATTCAGTGTTGTTACGAAAGGGTGATATCTACGACTCTTTTGGTCCTGTAACGGTCCCTGAAGGTCACCTTTTTGTGATGGGGGACAATCGAAATAAATCCAGTGACTCTCGCTACTGGGGATTTTTGCCTGAGAAGAATATTCTTGGTCGAGCCTCCATCGTGTGGCTCAGCTGCGAAGAGACTCTTCCGGTCGTGAGTTTCCTGTGTAATCCACTGACGATCAGATTTAATCGATTTTTCCATTTGGTGAATTAGCCATGAGCCGAGATTTGCGGGCGACGTGGCCACAAGCTCTCGGTACATTTCTTTTTCCCATTCTACTGATCCTCAGTGTTCGCTGGTTTCTCGTTGAGCCTTTTGTGATTCCCTCGGGGAGCATGCTTCCCAATCTTCTCATCTTGGATCATGTGATCGTAAATAAACTTTCCTATGGGATTAGAATTCCAGGTCAGCAACAATTTCTCATTCATTGGAGTCAGCCTCAGCGTGGGGACATTGTGGTTTTCAGGTATCCTGAAAATCCAGATGTGTTTTACGTGAAAAGGCTGGTTGGTCTACCAGGGGATCGGGTCAGTCTGGAAAAAGGTCAGATTATTGTGAATGGTCAGCCGCTCCCACAGAAGCAGCTCGGAAGCCAAGGTGAGTTCCAACAGTTTGCTGAAGCAGAGAAGGGCTACACCGTTCAGTACCTCCAGCATGAACAGTCTTTCTTCGATGAAGTTCAGGTTCCTGAAGATCGTTTCTTTTTCATGGGCGATAATCGAGATCAATCCTCGGACTCGCGAGTCTGGGGCTTTGTACCGCAAGATCACCTCGTGGGTCGTGTGGTTGTGATTTGGCTGAGCTGTGCCAAAACTCTTCCTGGGGCTGAATTTATTTGTGATCCAACCACTCTTCGTTGGGATAGATTCGGAGTTAGGCTCAGATGAAAACCTTTAAACCTTGGCGTGAGTATCTTGAAAATGTTCTTGTTGCGATCTTGCTAGCGCTGATTGTGCGCACGTTTGTGATGACAGGGTACAAGGTACCTACGGGATCGATGGCTCCGACTCTCATTCCTGGAGATTTTGTGTTTTCTTTCAAGCTTCCTTATGGGGTCAAGATTCCACTCACTGAGACGAAGCTGGCTTCAGGAAATCCTCAGCGAGGAGAGTTAGTGGTATTTAGCTATCCTGAGCAGCCCCGAGTGTTTTTCGTCAAACGCGTTGTGGCCCTTCCTGGGGATCATGTTCAAATCGTTGAGGGGGAGCTTCTCATCAATGGAGAAAAGGCCTCCTATTCAGCTTTAAGTGAAAGCTATCTTTCTGATTTCCCTGACCGAATGAACCTTGATGCTCGCCTGGAAAAAATTTTGGGAAGTGAAAGAGTTCTTTTTTTTGCTAAAGATTTGAAGTCAAAGTCCTATGGTCCCATGATTGTGCCGCCAAATGAAGTGTTTTTGCTGGGTGATAATCGTGATTCAAGCGATGATTCGCGTTATTGGGGGACTGTTCCTATCTCAAAAATTGAAGGACGCTTGTTTTTAATCTGGCTTTCGCTGGATTGGCAAAATCGTACTCTTGGAGGGGTGCTTCCAGGCTTGAGATCTGAGCGAATTTTTACTTCGCTTCATTGACAGGCCTATGATGTCTGTTTAGCGTTGTGAAGATGTCTTTATTCGATGGTTCCTTGATAGATCTGAATAGCATCTCGAGCCAAACCATCGATACTCTTTTCGACCTCGCCTCCTCTCTGAAAAAGCAGTCCCGTCCGCCTCAGCATCATGGACAAACTGTTGCTTTCTTGTTCTTTGAACCGAGCACTCGCACGCGAATGAGTTTTGAAACAGCGGCGGCGCGAGCTGGTCTGACAGCTTTGGTTTTTGATGGCGGGCAAAAGACCTCTCTTGAAAAGGGAGAGACCGTGGAAGATTCTATTCTGAACATTGCAGCCATGGGGCCTGAGTATCTTGTGATCCGCTGCGGAGATGAAATCAATTTAAGAACCATCTCTCAACTTGTTTCTGCACCCATTGTGAATGCTGGGTGGGGCGTGCAGGGGCATCCGACTCAAGCTCTTCTCGATGTTTTTACCTTGCGAGAAAAGTGGGAGAGTTTGAAAGGTCGAAGGCTTCTCATTGTGGGAGATGTTCGTCACAGTCGTGTGGCTCATTCACATATGGAGCTTGCAGGCAAGCTTGAAATGGAAATCGCAGTCTGCTGTCCTCAGGAATTCCGCTCTGAGAAAAGTTCCGTTAAACATTTTTCCGAAATTTCTGAAGCTCTTCACTGGTGTGATGCGGTGATGGCTTTACGAGTTCAATTCGAAAGGCATTCAGAGGGATCAAGCCTTGATCGCGAATCTTACTCCCAAAAATTTGGACTCAATCGAAGAAATCTTTCTGCTCTAAGGCCTGGATGTTTTGTTATGCATCCTGGTCCTATCAACCACGGTCTGGAAATGGATTCAGAAGTGATTCATCAGCGAAACAGCTTAGTTTTGAGTCAAGTGAGTCATGGTGTCTTTTTGAGAGAAGCTCTTTTTCGGCTAGCCAGAGGTGAAACTTGGTAACGAAAGGTTTTTTAGTTTTAGAAACGGGAGAAGTTTACGAAGGTGTTTGGGGAGGTCCTCAGCAGCCAAACTTTGAAAGAGCTGGCGAGGTCGTTTTTAACACTTCTCATCAGGGCTATGAGGAGATTGCCACCGACCCAAGTTATTTTTCACAGATTGTGGTGATGACAGCACCCATGCAGGGAAATTATGGAGCAGATCAACAGGTTTGGGAAAGTCGCAAGATCTGGATTGAGGGCTTCATCGCTTTACAAATTCAAAAGACGGAGCGTGAGCAGAGTTGGCTTCAAACCCTGATTAAGGCCGAGGTGCCAGCGATCACTGAAATGGACACTCGGGCGATCGCTCTTCGCCTTCGTTCAGGGGGGACCCCGTGGGGCGCTCTTGTTTTTTCAACAGACGCAGCTCAGGCCAAAAGCAAAGCTGAAAGGCTGATTGCTGATAAAAAAAGAATTGAATCAGATTGGGTTCATTTGGCCAGTCGCCAGCAAGTTGAAACTCTTGCCGGTGAGAAGGCCCGTGGGCCGCGAATTGCCGTCCTCGATTTTGGAGCTAAAGAAAATATTTTACGTGAGCTTAAAAAGCGCGCTCGTGAAGTTCGAGTATTTCCGAGTCGAACTCCAGCGGCTGAGATCGCGGCTTATCAACCGGATGGTCTGATGCTCACCAATGGGCCTGGTGATCCAGCGCAAGTGCAAATTGCACCAGAGACTGTTCGCCATTTCGTTGGGAGAATCCCTATTTATGGGATCTGCATGGGGCATCAGGTTTTGGCATTGGCTCTGGGGGCGAGCACTTTTAAGCTTAAATTTGGACATCGCGGTGCTAATCATCCTATCCAGGATCGACTTCTGGGTCGCATTTACATGACCAGCCAGAATCACGGCTATGCGGTGAAAGGCGAGACTCTCCCCAAGGATGCTCAAGTGACCCAAGTGAACTTGAATGACCAAACGGTGGCAGGGTTCTATTCAGAGAAAAATTCTTACCTGGGAATTCAATATCATCCAGAGAGTCATCCGGGGCCACATGAAGCCACAGAATTGTTTGATTTTTTCGTTGAGAAAATGATGGGAGTGCGAAAGTGAGTGCGACTGACAGTGAATCAAAAATGAAGTTTTACTTTTCCTTAATGGATAAGATTCTTAATCACTTTGCAGGATCTGACTTCCAAGAAGAAGTCCGTCTCGCAAAATCTGAGTTTTTCGACAATGCGGGTATTCTGGATGAAAGATCTGAACAATTTGAGCTTCGAATGTCTCAGTTTTTTGATTGGTATTTTTTCACTCGAGAACTTCGTGGTTTTTCGCAGACTCCGCTGGAAAGTGTTCATATGGCAAGACCTTTGCGATTTTCAGATGAGGAACAGCAAGCCATTGATGCTATGAAGAATCATCGACATTCAATCTTTGAATTTCAAAAGATTAAGGGAAACGACATTTACCTCAAAGATCTTTTGAAAGGGGACAAGATCGTCGTGAAAGAATGTCCCTGGACTTTTGGATTCGATTCTGACGAACTGTTTGAGGCGCGCTTAGTTCCCCAGAGGGACAATTGGTACTTTATGAAAGGATTTTGCTTTCATCCCCGGGAAGCAAAAAAATTTATTCTTACAGAGATAAAGAGACACAGAAAAGATCCAGATCTGAATCCAGAAGACATGATGTTGAGATTGATCAAGATGCGCTATAAATTTGAACGCTATCGACATGTCAAAATTGATCTCATTTACTCTGCCGAGAGCAAGGTAGGTATTTAGTGGGTAAGAGACCGGAGATTCGCAAAGTTCTGATCATTGGAAGTGGGCCCATCGTCATAGGTCAGGCTTGTGAATTCGATTATTCAGGGACGCAGGCTTGCAAAGCTTTGATGAATGAGGGTCTCGAAGTCATCCTGGTCAATTCCAATCCAGCAACAATCATGACTGACCCTGAAGTAGCGACGCGAGTTTATGTTGAGCCTCTGAAGGCCAACTATTTAGAAAAAATCATTGCTGAAGAACGTCCCGATTCCATGATTCCGACTCTGGGGGGGCAGACGGCTCTGAATCTCGCACTAGAGCTGCATGATTCAGGAGTGCTCTCCAAATACCAAGTCAGGCTTTTAGGTGCAGACCCCAAAGTGATTCGAGCGGCCGAAGACCGTGAGGTCTTTCGGGGGATTCTTGATAAAGTAGGGGCAAAGTATCCTCGCTCTGAAATGGTGAGAACTTTCGAGCAAGGTTTAAAAGTCGCGCAGGATCTTGGTTATCCATTGATTTTACGACCCAATTTCACCTTGGGCGGCGGGGGTGGGGGGATCGCCTATTCTCCTCCAGAGTATCAACGGATGATCACTCAAGCTTTGTTTGAGAGTCCTACTTCTGAAGTTCTCGTCGAAGAGTCAATTTTAGGGTGGAAAGAGTTTGAACTTGAAGTGATGCGAGATCACTCGGGGACTTTTGTTGTGGTCTGTAATATTGAGAATTTTGATGCTTGCGGAGTTCACACAGGAGACTCGATCACGGTCGCTCCTCAGCAGACTCTCACGGATCGTGAGTACCAAGCGATGCGTGATGAAGCTTGTAAGATTCTCAATGAAGTCGGAGTGGAGACGGGGGGCGCTAATATCCAGTTTGCCACTCACCCTCAAACTGGCGAGCGAGTTGTCATTGAAATGAATCCTCGAGTTTCCCGGTCTTCAGCTCTCGCCAGTAAGGCCACGGGATTTCCCATTGCTAAGATTGCAGCTCTTTTAGCCATCGGTTACAAGCTCGATGAAATTCAGAATGACATTACCAAAGTCACACCTTCTTGCTATGAGCCAGCTCTCGATTACGTAGTGACGAAGATTCCTCGTTTTGCTTTCGAAAAGTTTCCCGGAGCGAAAGATGTTCTCACGACACAGATGAAGTCTGTGGGTGAAGTGATGGGAGTGGGAAGAACTTTCCAAGAATCTTTCATGAAGGCGGTTCTCTCTTTAGAGAACCATCCCGAGGGATTTCCCGCGATCGCTTTAGATCCTGACAAACTTGCCGTTCCCAATAGCCAGAGATTTTATCAGATCTTTCAAGCTCTGCGCCAAGGAAGATCTGTCTCTGAAATTTCAGAAATCACTCGCATCGATCATTGGTTTTTGGAGCAGCTGAAGCAGATCGCGGATTTTGAAATCGAGCTCCAGTCGCAGCCCTTGAGTCGGGATCTTCTCCTGAAGGCAAAAAGAAAAGGGATGTCAGATGCTCTGATTGCTCGCCTCACACAAAAAGAACCTGCAGACATTCTCGCCTTTCGTGAGAAAAATGGTCTTTATCCAAGATTTCAACAAATTGACACTTGCGCTGGTGAATTTGCATCCAGCACTCCTTATTTTTATTCTTCGTATTGGTTTCAAGAATCAGTAATCCTTGATTTTCAATCTCCTGTTGTGGTGATCGGAAGTGGACCCAATCGGATCGGGCAAGGAATTGAGTTCGACTATAGCTGTGTTCGGGGAGTCAAAGCTCTCCGTCGTCAAAAAGAACAAGTGGTGATGGTGAACTCGAATCCAGAGACCGTTTCCACGGACTATGATACGGCGGATATCCTTTTCTTTGAGCCGCTGACTTTTGAGAGTTTAAGGGAAATCTTTCGCTGGATTAAGCCCAAAGGATTTATTGCTCAGCTCGGAGGCCAAACTCCGATTAATCTCGCCCCAGCACTTGTCCGATCAGGGACACCGCTTCTAGGTTCCTCCTTGGAGGCCATTGATCTCGCGGAGGATCGAGGTCGATTCAGTGAAATCTGCCGAGAGTTAAAATTTAAAATACCAAAGTCATTCATGGCGCCAGGTTTAGGTGTAGCTCTCAGTCAAATTGAGCAAGTGGGATACCCCGTGATCTGTCGTCCTTCCTATGTCCTGGGTGGGCGAAGGATGGAAGTCGTTGAAAATGAATCTGAACTTCACTCCTATTTCCAGAGGCATCAAGCTTACATCTCCAGTGAGGCCCCCTGTTTGATTGATCAATTCCTTGAAGGGGCTCTCGAAGTCGATGTGGACTTGGTCCGAGGAAAAGACTGGATGATTGTTGGCGGTATTGTCGAGCATATCGAAGCCGCCGGTGTGCATTCGGGCGACAGTATGGGAGTTTTACCTCCGCAGCGGCTCAAGAAGGAAACTTGTCACAAGATTGAAGAGTTATCGACTCAATTGGCAGATCGAATGAGAATCATCGGCCACTTGAATCTCCAGCTTGCCGTCAAGAATGATCAAGTTTTTATTCTTGAAGCCAATCCAAGAAGCTCACGCTCTGTTCCCTTCGTCGTCAAGGCTGCTGGAGTTCCGTTGATTGATCTGGGAATTGCAGCCATGCTCGGGAAAAGTCGCTCAGAGCTTCAACTCCAGAATTATGATTGGCATAGGACTTCGTCAGTTTCTGTCAAAGGTGTGGTCTTTCCTTTTAAGAAATTCAGTGAAGCAGACTCACTGCTGGGACCTGAAATGAAGTCAACGGGCGAGTCCATGGGACGAGGCCAAAGCTTCGGGGAAGCGATGAAGAAGGCTTTTCTATCTTCAAATATAAAACTTCCGAGATCAGGGGAAGTTTTCTTTTCTCTTCGAGAAAAGGATAAAACATCCATGCTCGAGATCGCTCAAGAGCTCAAGCAAATGGGGTTTACCATCTCAGCGACCAGGGGAACGGCGGAACATTTTTCTCGTCATGGGATTGAGACCTTGGCACTCCGAAAGGTTCACGAGGGACGGCCCAATTGTGTCGATCGAATTCGCTCAGGAGAAATTGCTTTTGTGATCAATACGACTCGTGGAAGAACTTCTATTGAAGCGAGTTTTGATATTCGCCGTGCTTGTATTGACTTGAGTATTCCGTGCATCACCGAGAACGATGCTGTGAATGCTTTTTTGATTGCTATAAAGTCGGCTCAAGGTGATCAATTGAATGTTGGATATCTTCCACAAGTGAGTTTGCCATGATGAATTCTGTCCGATGGTTCTTCCTTTCTCTTATTCTCTTCTGCTCCACAGTCAGTTCAGCGGAGGCAGATCCAGCTAAAATCGTGATCGGCTTTATCCCCGGGGGGAAGCTTGAAGCGATAAAAACAGGTGGTGCGAAGATCGCAGGCGAGCTGCAAAAGACTTTGAAAGTTACAGTGGAAGTCTATGTTCCGCAAACCTATGGTGACTTGATTCAAGCAATCCAGCAAAAAAAAGTCGATTTTGCCTTTTTTACTGCGGCGACATACGTCCATGCGGAAGCTGAAACATCCATGAAAGTTCTTCTCAAGAAAATGTGGGCTGAGCCATTCTACTATTCAACATTGCTTGTGCCTCAAGGAAGCCCACTGAAAAGTGTACAAAGTTTAAAAGGCAAAAGAATTGCCTTTGTAGATCGAAATTCAACTTCTGGATTTTTGTATCCAATGGTCTATTTTAAAAGAAATAAAATTTCTGAAGCATTTTTTTCAGAAGTGATTTTTAGTGGCAATCATGCTGATTCTGTCGAACTTTTAGAAGCTAAAAAAGTGGATGTGATTGCTGTTTTTAGCGACGATAAGGCCTCGCAAAAAAGCGCCTTTGAGAAATACAAAAAGACTTCGATGAAAGTGCGATCTCTTTGGGTGAGCGAGCCCATCCCCAACGATCCTTTCGTTGTTCGACAAGACTTTTACGATAAGAATCCGAAGCTCACTCACAACCTGATGTTCAACCTGATTGATGTCGCCGAAAAGTTGAAAGAGGATAAAGAAGTTCTCGACTTTCTCGGAGCCCGAGGATTCATGCCTGCAACCACAAGGCAATACGATCCTGTTCGTGAGATGGTGAAGGAAATGAAGATCCTGCAATGACTGTTTTATCTGTCAGTCACCTCAACAAGTTCTTTAGCGCGGGTATCTTCAAGTCTCCCAAGCAGGTTCTCCATGATGTCACATTCAGCATTCAAAAAGGGAGAGCCACAGGTTTTGTGGGCTTAAATGGCGCTGGCAAAACGACAACTCTCAAATGTGTTTTGGGTTTTATTCATCCTCAAAGTGGATCGATCGATTTCGATCGAAGAAAGTTAGGCTATCTTCCAGAACGGCCCTATTATTATGATTTTTTGACAGCGAAAGAGTTTTTGGAGTTTTTTTGGAAGCTTTCAGAGCAGAACCTCTCGGCTTTTGAAGAAGCTTGTGAACAGGTTTTAAGTGAGGTTGGACTTCTTGAAGCGAAAAATGCCTTGCTGAAAGATTTTTCTAAAGGAATGCTTCAGCGAGTTGGTCTTGCGCAAGCGCTGATTCATCAACCTGAGATCTTAATCCTGGATGAACCCATGTCAGGCCTTGACCCAGATGGACGAGCCCGCATCAAAGAAATTCTTCTTCGTCAAAAGGAGCAAGGGAAAACACTCTTTTTTAGCAGTCATCTGCTGGCTGATATGGAAGAGCTCTGTGAGGACCTTGTGATCATTCACAGGGGAAAAATTGTTTATACGGGACCTTTGAATTCATTTAAACAGGCAGAATCGCTAGAGTCTTCTTTTCAGCAGCTTCGACAGCAGCTGGAGGGTCGAGATTAATATGCAGCAGATGAGAGCTCTGATTTGGGTTTCCATTCAAGAAATGATAAGAATGCGCCTGGGGTGGGTTTTCATTTCTCTGACACTTTTTCTTTTTGCTTTGAGCTTTCTCTTCGGAGCGCTGAGCTTTGATGAGAGAACAAGAATGCTCCTTCATTTTGGTTTTTTGGGTGTGCACCTTTCTGGAGTCGCCCTTGCAATTGTCTTTGGGTCTCAGCTTTTGCAAAAAGAACTCGAGAAGCAAACATGTCTTGTGGTGTTGTCGCGAAATGTTTCGCGAGAGAAGTTTCTGCTCAGTAAAGCTCTGACTTTTTTTCTTGTGTGGGGAGCCGCAGGGCTGTCTTTGATTGCTTTACTTTGGATGCTTCTGACTTTTCAGTTTTCTGCTCTTCAAATGTTCGTTGTGTTTTTGGGAAGTTATCTCGAATCAGCGGTGATTTTCTCAGTCGCTCTGCTGCTGTCGATCTCAACGAGGCCTCTGATCGCAGGGAGTGCTTCTCTGGGAATCTATCTCATTTCACACTGGTCTCAAGAAGTGGCGTACTTTGGTGAAAAGGTTGGGAATCCTGTATTGTCTATTGTTGGAAAAGTCTCTCAGTACCTCTTTCCTCGTCTCTATGAAGCCAATTGGCGCAGCATTTATTTTATGGAGCACCCCATTTCGCTGAATCATTTCCTGTGGACGGGGTTTCATCTTTTGGCATGGACAGTTCTCTTGATTGTCGCTTCAATGTTAACTTTCAGGAGGCGTGATCTTGTCTGATGCTTTTGAGCTCTATGGATATTTTGTTTTTGGAATGTTTGGTGCTCTTCTGGGAAGTTTTGGAAATGTCATCATCTATCGATGGCCGAAAGGGCTGAGCGTGGTGAGTCCACGGTCAGCGTGTCCTCATTGCTCAAAGGTTCTCAGTCCTTGGGCGCTGATTCCTATTTTTTCGTGGATTTTTCTCCGCGGAAAATGTTCAGCCTGTGGTGCACGGATCAGTCCACGATATCCATTGGTTGAGCTGCTGATGACTTTTCTTTTTTGCCTCACCTATTACAGATTTGGCTGGTCATGGACTTCGCTCGAGCTCACGCTCTTTATTTTTGCCGCGGTCACTGCGAGCTTTATTGATCTGGATCACTTTCTTTTGCCCGATGTCCTGACCCTCTCCGGAATTGGGATCGGGCTTCTTGGAGCCATTTTCAATCCCGAAAGACAATTCATGGATTCTCTTCTTGGCGTTTTGGTTGGTGGGGGAATGCTTTGGGCCGTGGCTTACTTCTATTATCTTTACCGTAAGGAGGAGGGGATGGGGGGCGGAGACATCAAGCTTTTGGCTTGGATTGGAGCTGTCTTTGGTTGGAAAGCCATCCCATTTATCGTGCTCGTCAGTAGCGTTCTCGGGACTTTTGGAGGAATCGCGGCAGGACTAAAGTCGAATAAGGGCATGAAGGCTGTCATTCCCTTTGGTCCGTACCTTGTTGTCGCGGCTTTGATCTATGCTTTTGGGGCCCAAAGTCTAGCTCATACCTACCTTCGTCTGTTTCTTCCGTTCGTAGAATAGTCTAGAAAATTCGCAGATTTGACATTCTGGGTCCAGTCCTAAATAATTTCAAGAAGGTCCTTCTTCACCAAGTGGAGTTTCATCTAGGCATGCTGTTTGGATCAAAGAGATTGATTGGACTCGACATAGGAACGAGTTCGATCAAAGTCGCAGAAATAGAAGTCAGCCGCAAAGGTGCGGACCTGTTGTCTTTTGGGATGACGGCAACTCCATTAAATTCCATTAACGGCGGAGATATCTCTAACCCTTCGGCAATCTCTGTCGCCGTGCAATCTCTGCTTTCAGAAATTAAAATGAAAAAGCGGTCCGTCTCCATCGGTATTTGGGGAACTGCAGTGATCGTGAAGAAGATCACCATTCCTAAGATTGAGAAAAAGCTGATCGCAGAACAAATCAAATGGGAAGCCGAACAGTACATTCCCTTTGATGTGAATGACATAGTCTTGGATTATCATATTATCAATCCTCAAACGTCGGGAGAAACTTTCGACATTCTTCTGGTGGCGGCTCAAAACGACCTGGTCGCTCAGTACAATAGCGTTGTGACTGGTTCTGGAATGCAAATGTCTGTTCTGGACGTTAGTGGCTTTGCTCTCGCGAATGCTTTTGAATTGAATTTTGGAAAAACTGTCGGCGAGACCATCGCTCTTTTGAATATTGGTGCCGGCGTGACAAACTTTGTGATTCTCTCTGATGGAGAAGTGATCTTTAGTCGTGACATTCCTGTTGGCGGACAGAGCTTTACCAATGAAATTCATAAAGAGATGGGTATGACTTTGACCGAAGCTGAAGCTATGAAAATTTCAGCGTCCCATGGTTCTGCAGTTCCAGAACAAGTGCAGAGCATTATCTCTAACAGTAATGAAAGCGTGGCTGAAGAAATTAGAAACAGCTTTGATTTTTTTGCAGCCAGCAATACAGGGGTCAACCCTCAAAGGATTTTCTACACGGGAGGATGTTCCGTGGTTCCAGGTTTGATGGAAGCCATTCAGAGGTCTCTCAGTCTCTCTTGCGAAATGTTCAATCCCTTCGGTCGTGTGCGCGCCAAAAACAAGTCACTGAATGAGGCCTACCTTCAGCAGGTGGCTCCTTTCGCCGCAGTCGCTGTTGGGCTCGCTGTGAGAAAAGCGGGGGATATGTGATTCGCATAAACCTCGCGAAAGCAAAAAAAGCAGGTTCTGAAGGCACAGCGGTGGGTGCTGCGGATCTCGGAGATATGGCCGAGCTCCAGAAAAAAGGGGCTCTCCATTTGCTGGTTGCATGTTTATTCCCCATCGCCCTTTATGCCTATGACTATGTGACAATTCCTGAGCTCCGGGCTCAAGTAAAAAAAGCAGAGAAATCTCTTTCAGATCTCGAGAAACAAAATCTCGAAGCCAGCAATGCTGTTCAAGAAAAGCGAAAGTTCAATGAAGACAAAGCTAAATTAGAAACACAAATTCGATTCATTGAGGGATTGAGCCTTGAGCGAATGAAAGAAGTTCGCATCCTGGATACTCTTCAGAAAGATCTTCCGAGCAAGGTTTGGCTCACCCGGCTCGAGTTTAAGGAAAACCGCCTAAATATTTTTGGTCTTGCGACCTCTGATGCTGATTTGACGAGCATGTTAGAAGTTTTATCTCAAAGTGTATTTTTGAAAGAAGTACGACTGGTTCGTTCAGCGGAACAGCCCAGCCCGCAGGGAATTCTTAAGACCTTTCAGGCTTCAGCCTCTGTTTTCACTGAGTTCAATTTAGGAGGGCAGGCCAGTGGTCAATAATCTCCTGCTCAGACTTGCAATGATGACTTCGCAAAGAATCCTCGTGATCGGAGTTGTTTTAGGTCTGATATATTACTTCATGTTTTTTGATGGCGGTGAAAAGCAGAAAAAGAGAATTACCGAGCTCAATCAGAAGATTAAAGTCGAGCAAGCCAAGCTTCCCGAGTCGCAAGCTGCACTGAAAGAAGTGGATTTGGTTCGCGCTTCCGTTGCAGCACTCGGTGAGCAGTTCACTCGGGTTTCACAGCAGTTGCCTTCAAACATTCAAATGTCCGAAATCATTCGAACAGTGGACGATTTGGCAAGGATCACGGGTGTGTCCATCAAAGCCAAAGAACCGAAGCCGAATGTTCCCCGCGATGTGGTTGAAGAAGTACCTTTGCGAATTAATCTGGAAGGCAGCTACAGTCAGATCACTCTCTTTCTCTACCAAATCGCAAGACTTGAACGATTGATGAAAGTGAAAGATTTCACGATTTCTTCGCCGCGGGAAAGCGTTGGAGAAAATGCGAGACTTATTTTTGAAGGTGAAGTGGCGAGCTTCCGTCTTGCAGGAGAAAAGAAGCAGTGATGAAGACACAGCGAGCGCAAGAATTTATAGGTGGAGCT
Source organism: Pseudobdellovibrionaceae bacterium (assembly GCA_046315835.1). Lineage (GTDB taxonomy): Bacteria > Bdellovibrionota > Bdellovibrionia > Bdellovibrionales > Bdellovibrionaceae > JAJTIC01. The sequence goes on from JBKCXY010000207.1 coordinate 32,328, forward strand.
TTGATCATCATCGGGATGATCTGGCTGGCGACAGCCTTAGCGCCGCGTTCGATGTCCCAGGAGCCCCCGCCTCTGAGCGAAGCTTTGCCTCCAGAGCTTGAGGGGGCGCCACCAGTGCCCGTTCCTCCTCAGGTTGTCCCACAGCAGGCGGCACCACCCGCCGTCCAACAGCCAGACGTGAATCAGCCGGCAGATCAAGTTCCGCAAATGCAAAGTGGAGTCGCCCAAGATGGTTTTGTCTATGACCCCACAGGAAAGCGGGATCCTTTCCGGCCTTTCGCGGTAGAGCGTCCACCGGTAGTTCAAGTAAAAGAGGAGCCGATCGTCCCAACTCCTTCGGTGATGACTCCAGTCCCCGTGGTCCCAACAACTCCACTTCAAGGATTTGATCTGGACCAGCTCAAGCTGGTGGGAGTGATTTGGGATGTGAGAAATCCTAAAGCCATGGTTCGTGATCCTGTCGGGAAATTGCATATTGTAAGAAAAGACACAAAAATCGGTCGCAACAGCGGATTTGTTTCGACCATACGTGAAGGTGAAATTGTTGTGATCGAGCCCATGATGGAAAATGGGCTTCCCACAGCAGCCACGCGCGTACTCAGTTTGACGAGAAATTAAGGGGGCCTTATGAAAGGATTCAGCCGGCTTTTTATCTGTGCAGTGTTAGCACTGTCACTCACGCGGTGTGCGAGCACTTCGAGTACTAATCAAGAGGGTGCCGAGCCAGAGGTCTCTGAAAATAGCGGTTCCGCTTCTGACTTTGAAGACTTTGAGTCAGAGAGTGGCTCTGAATCAGCAGCTACTTCGGAGAGTGCTCCCGCGGAACAAAGCACAGCTTCCAATGAAGAACTCTCTCTGGAAGAAGAGCTCAATCAAGCTGAGGGCATAGAAACAGCACAGAATAATCAAGAGGGGAACATCGACAATGCTGAACAAGCTCCCCAAGGAGACGAGTTCGCAGAGTTTGAAAAGCAGGAGACACCACCACCTGCCGAAGAACCTGCTCCAGCTCCACAAGTGGCTCAAGAGGAGATTCCGGCTCCCGAAGTCGCTCCCATGGTTGAGCCCGCTCCTGAAGAGCCGCCGGCTCCGGATGTCATTGCTGACGCTCCTGCTGTCGAAGCACCTCCAGCGGAAGTCCCAGCAGAGGCACCGGCGGTGTCAGAAGCTCCAGCAGCTCCTGTGCAAAGCTTGGTTCAGATCAAAAATTTCCGTTATCGTGCCAACGACAATGGTGGAACTCTCATTGTCGAAGCCGATGGTCCTCTCGCGTACACCACGCGAATGAATCCTGAGACCAATCAATTCGTGATTGAAGTTCCAGGGACTAAACTCGCTCGTAAATTAAAGAGACCTTTCAATACGCGAGATATGGGTGGACAGGTCGGCGCCATTGATGCTTATCAAAATCGCGGCTCAACAACATCTCGTATCGTTGTTCAACTAAGACCTGGGGCTGGTGAGCCTGTGGTTCAAGCGGAAGGTAACTCACTCTTACTCGTGGCGTCTGCTTCTGCTCAAAAAACAGGGGAGCCTGCTGAGGGGCAGCTCGCTGTTGACGAGGGGACCACTGAAGAACAGCAAGCTTCCATTCTTTCAAGTCAGAGCCTCGAAGAGTTTCTTGCAGGAAACACTCAGTTTTATGGGAAGAAAATTTCTATTGAGACTCAAGACATGGACATTCGGGAGGTCTTCCGTTTGATTTCTGAAGAAAGTGGAGTGAATCTTGTGCTTTCTGATGAAGTGAAAGGTTCTGTGAGCGTGAAGCTTCGCCAGGTCCCTTGGGATCAGGCGCTGGTTGTCATCATGAAATCAAAGAAACTGGGTTACACGCGAGCGGGCAATGTTTTGAGAATTGCGCCTCTCACCGATATTCGCGGTGAAGAGGATGAAGCCATCCGAGTGGCGACAGCAAAGCGCAATCAGTCACCTCTGAAGGTCAGAATGGTGCCTGTGAGTTATGCACGAATTGAAGACCTGGTAAACCAAGTTCGTCCATTTATGACAGAGCGAGGCCGAGTGATTGGAGATGCGCGAACCAGTTCTCTAGTGGTTTCTGATATCGATGAGAACATTGAACGAGTTCTCAAGCTCATCACCAGTATCGATGTGCCGCCACCTCAAGTTCTGATCGAAGGAAAAGTCGTGGAAGCCAGTGACCGTTTTCAGAGATCAGTGGGCCTTCAATGGTTTGCCAATGGTCGTCCGTTTGAAATGGGCAGTTCAAGTCGCGGTCCGGTTCGGGGAGTTGGGAATATTTCCGTGGTCCCTGGGGTTGGAGCGCGAAGCTTTGGCCTCGATTTCAGTTTAGGCACTGTTGATATCCTTGGGGACTTGAGTGCAACCCTTGCCTTGTATGAAAAAGAAGACCAAGTGAAGGTCATTTCATCACCTCGAGTCGTGACTCTTCATAATGAAACTGCAGAGATCAATCAAACAACGGAAATTCCATTGATTCAGTCGAACAATCAAAATGGAACTGTGACTCAGTCAGTTTCTTTCAAGCCTGTTCGTTTGAGACTTAATGTCACCCCACAGATCACGAATGATGGAGCTGTGATCATGAATGTGGATGTCAGCCGAGAATTCGCAGGCGCGGTGGTTGAAGAGAAAACTCAAGCTCGACCGATCAATTCAAGAGCCGCAAAAACAAAAGTGCTCGTGAAGAACGGTCAGACTGCCGTCATCGGAGGGATCTACCAATCGGATGCCACTGAGGGAACCACCAAAGTTCCGTGGATTGCCGATGTCCCAGTGATTGGTTGGCTGTTTAAGTCAAAATCGATGGATAAACAAAAGAATGAGCTTCTCATCTTTTTAACTCCACGAATTTTAGCTCAAGCCGAAGCGCAAGCTCTGCCCTCGGACAGCCCAGCGAGTGATTTTTAAAGTCAGCAAAGGAACTCAGTTTCAGAAGACAAAGATGAGATTTTAGATAAAGGGGGCATGATGAAGGATAGAAAACTAAGCTTAGTCCTGGTTCTATTTGTCGGGGCTTTGGGCTCTTGCAAGAACCCGTCTTCCGCAGACATGGATGTGGCGATTAGCCCGAAGCAAGCTTTTATCATTCCCGACGCTTCATCGTCGTGTCTCGATGTCAGTCTTGGGGGAACGACCAAGTCTCTTGGAAAGTCATCTGTCCGCTATAAAAGCTTCCAGATCACTTGGAGTGGCTCAGAAACGATTTCTATTACTCGAATTACTCTGACCTTCAGATCAGCGGCCCTTGTTGGCGGTGAAAAGAAATATTCTATTGCAGGGGACGAACTTGAACAAACTTTGAGTGACTTAGATCTGAGCCCCGGTCAGCCCACCTCGACGGCGAATCCAGCTTGTGGTCTTCGGGCTGGAGGTCTTCAATTCGTCAATCCCAAATCACCGGCTCAAGTGAGTGTGGATGGCAGAGTCTTCGCTATTGGAGTTGACAGCGGAGGCCAAGAGTTTCCGGTCTACGGTGAATTTTCCGCATCCGGAGTCTACGACGGCGAATAGTCATTGACCCTTCTTTCCCTGCGCATTAGGCATTGGGAATGAGTGCAAGCCAAGGTGATTTGTTTAGCAAACAAGATTTAGCTCTGCTGCAGGGAACGCCCCTGCCGGAAAAGCTACGTCCAAAGACCTTGGATGGAGTTCTTGGCCAGCCTGTGGCAATCAACACTCTTAAATCCTACTTAGAGCAGGGGCGCCTTCCGAATTTGATTCTGTGGGGGCCTCCAGGCACAGGAAAGACCACGGCCGCCCAAGCCCTGGCCCAGGGCTTTTCATTTCACTACGAAGCTATTAACGCTATTGAAACGGGCTCCAAGCAGCTCAAAGAGCTCGGTGACCAAGCTCGCGAACGTCGGCTCCAATTTCATCAGCAGACTTTGCTCTTCATTGATGAAATTCATAGGCTCAACAAGGCCCAGCAGGATGTCCTCCTGCCTTTCATCGAAAAAGGACATCTCATCTTGGTCGGAGCTACCACCGAAAATCCCTCTTACGAACTCAACAAAGCGATTTTGTCCAGATCTCGCATCATTCCCTTTGAGCGAGTGACTGCTTCTGTGCTTTCTCAACTTCTGCGCAAAGCAGTTCTTGAAAACCATTGGGATCTTGAAAAGGTCATCTCCCCGGAGGTGGAAACCCATCTTGTGAACTGGGCTGAGGGCGATGTGCGAAAGTTTCTTCTCGCCGTCGAAGAGATTTTTCATTCTGGCCAGAAATTTCTGACTTTAGATCACTTGCAAACCTTCCTTGGCCCTCGCTGGATTGGTTATGACAAGTCTTCCGATGAGCATTACGATAGTATCTCTGCATTCATCAAGTCGGTGCGTGGAAGTGACCCCGATGCGGCCCTTTACTATCTTGCGCGAATGCTCAAGGGCGGAGAAGACCCTCTCTTCATTGCGCGAAGGCTCGTGATCCTGGCATCCGAAGATATCGGAAATGCAGATCCACGGGCTCTTCAAGTGGCTGTCTCAGGCTTTCAAGCTCTCGAAATGATCGGTCTTCCAGAAGGAGCCATTAATCTTGCTCAGGTGGTGACTTATTTAGCATCAGCTCCGAAATCAAATCGCTCTTATGAGGCTTGGAAGAAGGCAGAACAATTCATTGAATCCTCGGGCACTGCTCCTATTCCAAAATCTCTTCGCTCTGCCAGAACTCCAGAGATGCAACAGCAGGGTTACGGCAAAGGTTACTCTTATCCTCACGAAGACTCGCGTTCCTATATCGAACAAAACTATTGGCCCGAGGGGCTTCAGCCACAAAGTTTCTACGAGCCAAAGAATATTGGCTTCGAAAAACAAATCCGCGAATTTCAGCAATGGCTCAAAGGTAAATAGGATGTCGATACGCTGCGACCAAGCGACTGGTTCAAGACATTATCTAGTGATTCATTCGATGATAGGTTGAGTGACTTCTTCAAGAGGTTTTGAGCTGGGGCCGGTTACGCAATCTTCTGAGCCACAATACAAACGCAAAGCTCAATCCCATTATTCGTGTGCGAGTGCTTTGTATTTGCGGGAATCTCAATGCGGTCCCCGGCTCTCAAGAGAACTTGGTTTCCAGCTACATTAAACAAGAGTTCTCCAGTTACCACATAGCGCACTTCCGTGAAGGGGTGGCGGTGTTCGCTCACTTTGAGTCCCGCAGGAAACTCTTCGACAAAAGGATCTAGGCCCTCTCTTTCGAGGAGCATTTTAAACTGAATGGGTGCAGGTAAAACTTCGGCTTGCCAGCGATGAATCAACATAGGCGCTCAAGTTATCTCTCTTATGAATTTCGCGCAAGCTGTTCAACACTTTGACGATATCCGTCTCAAGGAGAGACATGGTTTTAAACTCGCTCAAAACGATGCAGGAGTAAGGACCTGATCTTCAATTCGAATGAACTTTCCCATCAGTGTTCAGTTAAGTTCATGTTGAGCTTCGTCGATAGTTTTAATGTAGCGACACTCACTTGAGGAGGAATGCTTTGAGCGCGTCGGAAATGTGCCCCAAACCATCACGCCTGTTAGAGGAAGTTCTCGGTTATATCGAGAAGTCTGCAGGTCTTAGTTGTTCCATTTCAGAGACGGGGATTGTCTCAGTGAACCAAGCCATCGACGGCCGAATTTTCAGATTCAAATCTCTCGATCTGCACGAGGTTTTGCAGCGAGAAGATGCTGACGGAAAGAAATTCATTCAAGTGAATTTTGAGAGTGGAGTGAAAGTACTTTTCACAGACACACTCGTCGGATTCAAGCCGCGCGAGACTGTTGGCTTGGACATGACAAAAATTCCTCGAGTGGTGACCACTCCGGATTTGCTCTCAGTCTTTGAGGCCATCGAAGAGTCCATGGGATCAGATTCAACTCCAGAGCATGAGGTCGATATTCTCAAACGAGTTTTCATGGCCATTCTTCATGGTGGCGAGCTCGCGGGCTTTGAGTTAGTCTTTGAAAGAAAGTGGCTGCACCGCCTCGTCGGTACTAAGTATCGCGCAAGCGCTTAAAAAACTGCCCAATTTTTATGCATAAGTTAACAAAAATGCCCGTTAAGCGGGCATTTTTCGTTGAAAAACAATGCTGTTTCGAGTCGCGAAAAAAAAATAACAAAAAATATTGACGTTCTATCGGCGAAGAGAGAGAAAGCTGTTCGCTTTTTGGGGGCATAGCTCAGCTGGGAGAGCATCTGATTTGCATTCAGAAGGTCGCAGGTTCGATCCCTGTTGCCTCCACCAATTAGCACTTGTTTATTAAGTAGTTTCGCGGACTTAAAAAAAGCGAAAAAATTTAATAAAAAAGTGTTGACGAGGAAGAGAGGGTTCTATAAAACCTTGCTTCTTCACAACGAAGCGCTCTTTGAAAACTGAATAGCTAGATAAATGGTTTTTGGGTTCTCGGATAAGCAAATTGTTTATCGAAAATTCTTTGAGAAATACAAACCATCAATGACGAACAAATTTAGTTCAGCATTTGATGAGTACAGAATTTAAACTGGAGAGTTTGATTCTGGCTCAGAACAAACGCTGGCGGCGTGCCTAATACATGCAAGTCGAACGGGGAAAGCTTTCGGGTGAGTACTAGTGGCGCACGGGTGAGTAACGCGTGGGTAATGTTCCTTAAAGTGGGGGATAACCAGTCGAAAGACTGGCTAATACCGCATAAGACCACAAGATCTGAGGATCTCGAGGTAAAAGGTTTTTCGCTTTAAGATCAGCCCGCGTAAGATTAGCTAGTTGGTGAGGTAATGGCTCACCAAGGCATCGATCTTTAACTGGTCTGAGAGGATGATCAGTCACACTGGAACTGAGACACGGTCCAGACTCCTACGGGAGGCAGCAGTAGGGAATATTGCGCAATGGGGGAAACCCTGACGCAGCGACGCCGCGTGAGCGATGAAGGCCTTCGGGTCGTAAAGCTCTGTTGCAAGGGAAAAATAAATGATTGTACCTTGCGAGGAAGGATCGGCTAACTTCGTGCCAGCAGCCGCGGTAAGACGAGGGATCCTAGCGTTGTTCGGAATCATTGGGCGTAAAGCGGGTGCAGGTGGCTTTGTAAGTCAGGTGTGAAAGCCCAGGGCTCAACCCTGGAAGTGCATTTGATACTGCGAAGCTTGAGTGCTGGAGAGGCTACTAGAATACCTGGTGTAGTGGTGAAATACGTAGATATCAGGTGGAATACCGGAGGCGAAGGCGGGTAGCTGGCCAGACACTGACACTCAGACCCGAAAGCGTGGGGATCAAACAGGATTAGATACCCTGGTAGTCCACGCTGTAAACGATGGATACTTGTTGTTGGAGGTATTGACCCCTTCAGTGACGAAGCTAACGCGTTAAGTATCCCGCCTGGGGAGTACGGTCGCAAGATTAAAACTCAAAGAAATTGACGGGGGCCCGCACAAGCGGTGGAGTATGTGGTTTAATTCGATGCAACGCGAAGAACCTTACCTGGGCTTGACATGCACTGGAAGAGTGGCAGAGATGTCCTCGCCCGCAAGGGCCGGTGCACAGGTGCTGCATGGCTGTCGTCAGCTCGTGTCGTGAGATGTTGGGTTAAGTCCCGCAACGAGCGCAACCCTTGCCTTTAGTTGCCAGCATTTAGTTGGGCACTCTAAAGGGACTGCCGACGTTAAGTCGGAGGAAGGTGGGGATGACGTCAAGTCCTCATGGCCCTTATGTCCAGGGCTACACACGTACTACAATGGGTACTACAGAGGGAAGCGAAGCTGCAAAGTGAAGCCAATCCCACAAAAGTACTCTAAGTTCAGATTGCAGTCTGCAACTCGACTGCATGAAGGCGGAATCGCTAGTAATCGCGGATCAGAATGCCGCGGTGAATACGTTCCCGGGCCTTGTACACACCGCCCGTCACACCATGAAAGTTGGTTGTACCAGAAGTCGCTGCGCTAACCGCAAGGAGGCAGGCGCCCAAGGTATGGTCGATGATTGGGGTGAAGTCGTAACAAGGTAGCCGTAGGGGAACCTGCGGCTGGATCACCTCCTTTCTAAGGATGTTTAGTTTCTTCGGAAACTCATTCCTAGGTCAGCGTGGAGCTTGACTCCACGGAGTCCCAAAAACCTACTAGCTATTTAGTTTTGAAAGAGTGAACGCGCTGGGCCTGTAGCTCAGTTGGTTAGAGCACACGCTTGATAAGCGTGGGGTCGGAAGTTCGAGTCTTCCCAGGCCCACCAAACTGGGAAACCAGCAGTGCGAGCACTTAATAAGAGTTTCAGCTCTTTGAAAATTGAATAGTTTGTTTTTAGTGATTTTTAGCGAGGCTAATTCCATTTTATTTAAGCTACTAAGGGCTTACGGTGAATGCCTTGGCACTAAGAGGCGATGAAGGACGTGGTAAGCTGCGAAAAGCTTCGGGGAGTGGCACACACACTATGATCCGAAGATGTCCGAATGGGGAAACCCACTCTTTATTGAGTATCTTGTGATGAATACATAGTTACAAGAAGCTAACGACGGGAAGTGAAACATCTCAGTACCGTCAGGAAAAGAAATCTATGAGATTACCTGAGTAGTGGCGAGCGAAAAGGTAACAGCCTAAACCTTGATCATTAATTTGATTGAGGGGTCGTGGGACCTCAACATGAGACTCGAGCGGTTAGGAGAACTACCTGGAAAGGTGGACCAAAGAAGGTGATAGTCCTGTAACCGAAAACTGCAGAAGCTCTAGAGGAATCCCGAGTACCATCGGACACGTGAAATCCAATGGGAATCAGGGGGGACCACCCTCCAAGGCTAAATACTACTTAGTGACCGATAGTGAACAAGTACAGTGATGGAAAGGTAAAAAGAACCCCGAGAGGGGAGTGAAATAGAATCTGAAACCGTAAGTCTACAAGCAGTAGAAGCACTTTATATGTGCGACTGCGTACCTCTTGCATAATGAGTCAGCGAGTTATCTTTGCATGCGAGCTTAAGCCGTTGCAGGTGTAGGCGTAGCGAAAGCGAGTCTGAATAGGGCGTTTAGTATGCAGGGATAGACCCGAAACCCGGTGATCTAATCATGGCCAGGCTGAAGCGAGGGTAACACCTCGTGGAGGGCCGAACTTGTTAGGGTTGAAAACCTTTAGGATGAGCTGTGATTAGGGGTGAAAGGCCAATCAAACTGGGTGATAGCTGGTTCTCCTCGAAATATATTTAGGTATAGCTTCTGGTAAATAGTATCACGGAGGTAGAGCACTGATTGGGCTAGGGGTCCTTACCGGATTACCAAACCCAGACAAACTCCGAATGCCGTTGATATGTACCCAGGAAGGCAGTCCCGGGGTGATAAGGTCACGGGACGAGAGGGAAAGAGCCCAGACCAACAGCTAAGGTCCCTAAATCTATGCTCAGTGGTAAACGTTGTGGAGCTACTTTGACAACTAGGAGGTTGGCTTAGAAGCAGCAATCCTTTAAAGAAAGCGTAATAGCTCACTAGTCTAGTGGCTCTGCGCGGAAGATATAACGGGGCTAAGCATAGTACCGAAGCTTTGGACTGTAGTAATACAGTGGTAGAGGAGCGTTCCCGCGTAGGCTGAAGGTCGACCGTCAGGACGGCTGGACGAACGGGAAGTGATCATGCTGACATAAGTAGCGTTGAACTCGGGTGAAAAACCCGGGCGCCGAAAACTCAAGGGTTCCTGGGCAAGGATAATCCTCCCAGGGTTAGTCAGGTCCTAAGACGAGGCCAATTGGCGTAGTCGATGGCAAAACGGTTAATATTCCGTTACCTGACCTAGAATTGGTTACGGAGGGACAGAATAGGTATCAACAGCCTGTTATTGGATTCAGGTGTAAGCGTGTAGGTGGTGTCGTTGGTAAATCCGCGGCACGTAACACTGAGACGTGAATGCGAGACTCTTCGGAGTCGGAAGTGTTGTGAGCCATGTTCTCAAGAAAATCTTCGTAATTTAGCTAGGCAGCCTGTACCGTAAACCGACTCAGGTGAGTGGGGTGAATATCCTAAGGCGATGGGGTGAACTGTGGTTAAGGAACTCGGCAACTTAACACCGTAACTTCGGGAAAAGGTGTGCCCATGAGAGTGTAAGGACTTGCTCCCCAAGCTTTTGTGGGTCGCAGAGAAATGGGAGTAGCGACTGTTTATCAAAAACACAGGCATGTGCAAAGTCTCAAGACGACGTATACGTGCTGACGCCTGCCCGGTGCTGGAAGGTTAAGAGGATTTGTCAGCGTAAGCGAAGCAGAGAATCGAAGCCCCAGTAAACGGCGGCCGTAACTATAACGGTCCTAAGGTAGCGAAATTCCTTGTCGGGTAAGTTCCGACCTGCACGAATGGCGTAACGACTTCTCCGGTGTCTCAACCAAGGGCCTCGC
>JBKCXY010000208.1:0-2849 GCA_046315835.1 Pseudobdellovibrionaceae bacterium
AGATAGGGGATTTTGCTGCATGTTGATAGAGATGAGCGGCAAGAGCAACAAAGCCAAAGTCAGGACCAATTTTTTCAAGTCGAAATTCAAAAAGTTCAAAGCTCACCTCTCCTCAATAACCCGACCTCTTTAACGCTAACAAAAAGCATCGAAGATTCCAACAATCTCCTTGAAAAAAAAAGAGGGACGGACTGTACTAAGAAACTCGAGGAAAATGATGTTCAGTCGAAGGAGCAAGCATGTTCGATACACTCAAAAAGCAAATTGAAAATGGCCGACTCTCTTTTAAGTCGGTGGTTGCTGTGATTCTCTTTGGTGCGATTATTCTGGTCTTTGTTCTGTTTGGACTTCCCACAGCTCAGCTGGGAACGGGCGGAGCGGTCGCTGAAGTGAACGGAGTCTTTATCTCGGCCGCAGACTTCCAGAAAGAACTTCAGCGCCAGGAACAAATGTATAGCTTCCTCCTTCAGCAAGGCGGGGCGGCACAGCGTCAGATGCTCCGTCAGGGGGTCATCAATGATCTCGTTCAGAAGGAATTGGAAGGTCAGCTTGCGCAAAAATCAGGCATTTTGGGCACCGATGCCGAGCTCAAAGATGTTTTGATGACTCAGATTCCTCAATTTCAGAGGGACGGGCGATTTAATCGGGAGCAGTACCTTAATTTGCTGACAGCCAATTCTTTGAATCCCGCGGATTTTGAGAAAAACATCCGGAAAGATGTGGCCCGACAAAGATCAAGAAGAGTCATGGCGATTGCAGCCCATCCGACGCAAATGGAGTTGGCGAAGGCCGCGGCTCTTAATGGTGTGAAAATCAATGTGCAGTTTGCACAGGTCGACAAATCAGAAATGATTCAAAAACAATCCATCACAGAAGCTGCGGCGCAAGCTGCGATGGGGCAGCCAGAATTCCTCAAAAAAATGGAAGAGTACTTTAATGCCAACAAAGCTGACTTTTCCAGTGACGAGCAAGTGAAAGCTCAACACATTCTGATCTCGGCGGCCAAGGGTGATGCGGCCAGCGAGGACAAGGCCAAAGCAAAAATCAAAGAGATTCAAAAGAAGCTTCAGTCTGAAGACTTCGGCAAAGTGGCCTCTCAGTTCTCAGAAGATCCAGGCTCGAAATCGAAGGGCGGAGATTTGGGTTATTTTGAGAAAGGGCAAATGGTTCCCGAATTTTCCGAAGCTGCATTTTCCCAACAAGTGGGAGCGGTGGGAGAGCCCATCCAGTCCCAGTTTGGATTTCACATCATTAAGGTGACCGACAAGAAAGCAGCTGTCACTGCAAGTTTTGAATCTCAAAAGACTTTGGTTGCCCAGAAAGTTTTAGCGCAAGAAAAAGTGGAAGCCGGTATTGAAGCTCTGAATGCAGCTCTGGGTGCGCAAAGTGACGCTCAGGTCGAAGCCGCTCTCAAGGGAATGGGCCTGAAATGGGAAGAAACGGGACTTTTTGACATGAATGTCGCGGTAGCGCCAAAGCTCGGCAGTAAGGTCGCGACGGATGCGGCTTGGGGTCTCAGCGAGCAAAAGAAAATGTCTTCTCAGCTCGTTCGTGACGGGCTAGTTCAGTTTGCTCTCAGGCTCAAAGAGAGAAAATCAGAAAATCCTGCAACTCCAGATCTGAAGCTTACGTTGACTCTGTCTCAGCAGAAAGCTTCTGAAATGTATCGCTCATTGATGGAGCAAAAGCAGAAAGAATCCAAGATTCAAATCAATCAACAGTGGGTGAGCCAACAATAGGGAGTTTTTTGAAAACGACCTTTTTCTATCAGCAGCCGATGGGTGTGGAGTGGGGATTTCACTCCACAGCTGTTTTGTGGGCCTGTGGAGTGACTGGGCCGATCAATTCCGCTTCTGGGATGATTGTGAATCTGGCCGAGCTTCAAAAGTTGATGAAAAAACAGGGTGTTCTGCAGCGGGGGACTTCATTGAACTCGGTCTTGGAGAGACTTCATCAAGAAGTCACTCAAGAGTTAACTTCAAAATTTTCTGAACTGCAGATTGAATGCCGCTTTGAATTTCGGGTTGGTGGCTTAGATTGTGTGATGTCCTCAAAAAATTATGTGCAGATCTCGGGTGTTCATCGCCTTGAGAGCTTTATGGTGGTTGTGGAGCAAATGCCAACGGCACAGATTGAGATGAAGCCAGAAGAAGATCTCATTTCAGTTTTCCGGGCTTACGGGCTCAGGGAGCTCTGGACAAGCTCCTGGGGATCAGACATCAGTCTTCGTTTGATTTAGTTATTTGAGATCAGACTTATGAAAAGCTTCGGGCAAAAGCTCTCCCAAAGAGAACGTCTGTACAATTCTCTCTCGATTTGCGACATGGATGAGGGTGTTTGTCGGATGGCCAAATTCAGCAATGACTTGACGGCAAAATCCACAGGGTGTCCAAGGTTTCTTTTCTTCAGTGACCACAACAATATGACGAATTTGCTTCATGGCGGATTCGCTGACCGCTTTAAATATCGCGACACGTTCCGCACACACCGTACCTCCATAGCTTGCATTTTCAATATTGCAGCCTGAGAAAATGTGTCCCTTTTCGGTGACCAAAGCTGAGCCCACTCGCTTTTTGCTGTAGGGCGAATAGGCATTCTTGAGAACTTTCACAGCTTCTTTGTGAAGAGTTTTGAGGGGGTGAAGTTCTTTATTTTTTTTTGTCATGGGACTTCTCTTTCCTTTGAAAAATGGAAAAACCAAAATCAGCGAGATGATTTTTCATTTGCAACAGAGGAAGGCCTTGGATGGCGCTAAAGTCTGTGCAAGTGATTTCTTCGAAAAGGCTCGCGCCATAGGATTCAATTTTATAAGAACCTGCGCAGTCGAGCGGTTGATCGAGCTCGATGTA
>JBKCXY010000209.1:0-8526 GCA_046315835.1 Pseudobdellovibrionaceae bacterium
CTAGACACGACTTGAAGAGCGCCCTTTCTCTCGGTAGCAAGGGCGTTCGGAACATCATCGCACACTGCCAGAGTCCCGTCGAATTATCCTTCCTACAGCGGCACACCGATTTTCAGACTTCCCAGCCGAATCCGAGTTCGCTCCCCCTAAGGCCACAAGGCTTCCCACTCCGAGGGCAACTGCCATTATTGCACTCCGACTTCTCGGGCAATCGTTGAATCGATTTGGCAGTTGGCGGCGAATGTTGCTTGAGCTTCCCAGATGGCCGGTGTGAAAGTATCACAATCTCCTGGATCAGTAGGTTGAACTGGGGTTGTGACTGAGCAATTGACAACTCGATTGCCATTTCCAGTGACTGTATTGTCTACGAGGCTTCCGGCAACAGCTGGCAGCGCGTAGGAGCAATCATAGGGAGCTGGGGGCACTGCGGGTACCGCAGGTACAGGTGGAATGGGAGGAACTGCTAATGGATTCCCAGGTGATGCCGGCGATCCTGGTGATCCGGCAGTCCAGCAAGTCTTCTGACAGTATCCATTTTGTGTCGCGACAACCTGCAAAGCGCAGCGATTCGTGACATGGTAATTGGCAGGGCAAACTTCGCCCGCTATACTGCCGCCGGCGAGGTTTCCTCGACTTTCAGAATCTTGCGCCACCCACAGACATGTCCCATTTTTCACACCTTGTGCTAATTGCACGGTGCTAAATGCGCGCAGTGAATAGTTAGCAGGGCAAGCGAGTTCTTGGGTGCCAGGTCGGCAATCCAGAACAAGGCGACTTCCATCGACGCGAAGGCCTCGAGCGAAACTTCCATCAGGGCAATTGTCAGAAGCTGTTGGTAGCGTCAAACACTGAACAGCTCCTGTGTCCCGGTCCATTCCTGTAATTGTCGCATCAGTCGCACAAGTGGCCGACGTGGAAGATCTGACAAAGTCGGCAGGGATTTTCGCTTGGAAGACATCGGTTCCGTTGATTGATAGTAAGCTTTGCGAGTCTTGAGGAAGTTTTGTCTTAATGCTGTCATTCGGGGTGATGTTGTAGCTGTAACCCAAGCCGTTAGGGCCACGTCCAAAAGCCACATCAATTCGAAACCAGCAGTTTTCGTCAGTAAAACCTGAACATTGCTCACCCGTGCGCGATAAAAAAAATGTTCCGTTCGAAGGAATGCTGATTTCACCAGTCTCTGTCGGAAGGCGCACGGTAAAAGGGGGCAAGTTGGCGGGGCCCCCAGTAGGGCTTCCAGATCCCGATTGAGAAAGAGCAGCTCGAATTTCCGGGGAGTAATTCTCTGCATTCGAGAGAGCACTGAGGAGTCGACTCTCGACAGAGATCGTCTGACTCACGAGTTCAGTTTTTTCTTTCGCTTGTGAGTATTGTTGAATCGTAACGCCTAAACCCCCGAGACCGATCGACAAAATTAGCGCGCCGATAAGGGCTTCAGACAAAGAGACACCTTTTTGGTTGGATCTTAACAGTGTTTTCACTAAATCTTTATCGGCTAAGAATTGACCAAATGTGAACAAATTCAGAGAAATCAGCTAGTTCTGGGGTTGTGTTGTCTCGTTTTGAGCAATGATGAAAGTTGTTTTCTTTGGAGACACATTGAGATCAAATTTGTCTTTCCGTCGGAAAAGTTCGAGCAAATCTTCGCGAATCCAAATCATTGCGGGAATGATAAAGAGGGTCAGCAGGAGTGACGTGGTGAGCCCCCATCCCATAGCGAAAGCCAATGGCTGAGTGAATCCCGATTCTCCTCCCCAACCGTAAGCTGTGGGAAAAACACCGATCAAAGTGCAAGTGGCCGTGAGTGAGATCGAGCGCAAACGAGAAGCAGCTCCTTCGATCAAAAGATCGCGAGTGAGATGTCCGTACTTTTTCTTCAGTCGCTGAATTTGGTCAACCATCACGATGGAATCGTTGACCGCGACTCCCATGGTGCCAATCAAGCCAATCATGCTCATGAGACCTAGTGGCAAATCATGGAGTTTCAAGGCCCAAATCACTCCCACCATGGCAAAGGGGATTGGGAATCCCACAATGAAGGGAAGACTCCAGCTTTGAAGGACAAAAAACAAAATCAACAAAATGAGCACAGCAGAGATGCCGACATTTTTTAAGATCCACTCTCGGCCTTTGCGATCTCTCTCATTGCTGTCTTCGGCAGAAATTTTCAGGCGGGGAAATTCGGTCTTCAAAGCCGAGAGATTGTTTTCAAGATACTGCTGAACCTGAATTTCATTGGTCTTTTGACTGTCAAAACGAAATTGAACTTTCAAGATTCTTTCTCCATTTTCATGGGTAATTCCTGACTGTGGTAGAAACTTTGTCCATGAACCCAAATAGTTCAGAGGCACAAGGGACTGATTCTCGGGATGAACGAGAGAGAGCTTTTGAAGATTTTGAAGCGAAGGTTCAGTCAGAACGCTCGGCTCCAGATAAATCTCTCGCCAAGCCCCTTGATCCCGAATCTTCTCCACTCGCGCCGAAGTTGTCAGCGCCTGGATCTGCCCAGCTGTTTCAGTGGTGCTCAGTCCGAGAGCTCGGTGCGCTCCCATGTCCGGCTGAAAAATCCAGCTGATCGGTAAAATGTTATCAGGAACAATAAAGGCTCCTACGGGCTCTTTGCCTGAGAAAGTCTCAATCACTTTTTGTTCAGCGAGAGCAAATTGGGAATCATCTTTGCCACGAATGACCACGGTGGCAGTTTCTGTGACGCGCTCAGAGCCGCCGCGGAGATTGGCTTCGAGATCAAGCAACAGAAAATGCGGATTGTCTTTTTTGACTTGAGCGAGAGCGGGCTTCAACTTCTCACTCACTCGATTTTGTGCGTCTTTGGGTTCGGTGAGCTGTTTATTGAGAACCACTCGAATGGTCGCATAGCGGGGACCGGAGTAGGATTTTCCTTGGCGCCAAGACCAGCCTAAATGTGTTTCAAGAAAATCAATATCCTGAGGGTTGATTTTTTTAAGCTCTTCATGAATCGGTTTTAAGTAGGTTTCCGCCTGCTCGAGCGTTGTTCCCACAGGGAATTCAGCAAAAACTTCCACTTGAGGAGCATTGATGTAAAGACCAAAATCTTGGGACATCTTTGAGGCTTGAATCAGTGTCAAAACAAGAGCAACGGCAGAGAGGGCTCCGTAAGCGTATCTCCATTTCAAAGTGTGCGAGAGAAGTTTTCGATAAATCCGCGCGAGCCCAAAGAAAAAATTCTGACTTCCAAATCGCGGTGGAGTTTTCACATGATGAGCCAAGTGACTGGGGAGGATGAAAAAAGTTTCAAACCAACTGAGGGCCAGTGCGGCTGCGACCACCACAGGAATAAAAAAGAAAACTTTTGAAAGGCCACTCTGAATAAAGAGTATCGGAGCGAATGCACAGATGATCGTCAGGATGGTGCCTGTCACTGGCAGTAAAAGTTCTTTCGCCGCTGTGGAGGCAGCCATATTCGGGGAAAGGCCTTCCTCGAGCAGCTGAGTGTATCTTTCCGCCATGATGACAGCATCATCCACAAGATTTCCAACCACTAAAATCATCGCAATCAAAGAGATCAGATCAATCGAAGCCCCTGCGAAATAGAGAATGATAAAAGTTCCAAAATAAGAAATGGGAAGCCCCAGGGCTGTCATCAAAGAGGTCTTAAAGCTCATCGCTAATGAAAGCATGATGAGCACAAGCAAAAGACCGCCGACTCCGTTATTCAGCAAAACAGAAATTTGCTGCTGAATAAAGTAAGGTCCGTCGTACAATAGGCTGACTTCAACCCCTTCAGGGGGATCTATGTTTTTGATCTTCTCTTGAACGACGCCAAAAAGATCAATGGAGTCTTTTTCTGAAGACTTAAATAACACGAGTTCCACAGCGCGAGTCCCGTTGTGAAGGAAGACATAGCGATCTGTCGGAGGGAGATCGAACTGGATTTCAGCGATGTCCTGCAGAAGAATCTTATTTCCCTGAGCATTCTGAAAAAGAACAATATTTTTGAGCTCATCGACGGTGAAAGCAGGCTTCTTCATTTCAAGGAGCCATTCTTTCCCTTGGTTGTTGTAGTAGCCAATGGACTGAAACTGAAAGTGCTTTTGCACAGCAAAACGGATCTGTTGAGTCGAGATCTTGAGAGATTTTAATTTTTCTGGAGAAAAGCGAAGGTAAATATTGAGAGGCCTGGCACTCGATTCGACCCGCGAAACGCCAGGAATGGATTTTAGTTCCAGTCGCGCTCGTTCCAACCAAGCTTGATGGTCAGAATTTTTTTCTTGAAAGCCAACCAGAGCATAATTCGCTAAGAAAATCCGCTCTGATTGCGCTAATGAGGATTCCACCGAAGTTTGGATTTGGCCTGAGGAAAATTCCTGCTGCCATTCAGCGACCTTGGCTCGGACTTCGACTTCTCGCGCCCGGAGGTCTTTCACTTTGTCAGCGAAGGTCAGTGTTAAATTGAGGTTTCCCGTGTTGGTGGTCGACGAGAGTTTTTCAAGATCCTGCAGTTCCAAAAGTTTTTCTTCGAGAGGGTAAGTGAGAAGGCGCTCCATTTCAGCACCGCTCACTCCGGGGAAAAGAACTTGGACTTGGATGTTCTTGAAATCAAAGACGGGATGGAGGTCTCTTTTAGTTCCATACAACGCCAAGAGACCCAAAACGGCAATCACTCCTGTCATTACGTAAGCGAGTCTTGGTCTTGAAACCATGGATTCTATTGCGCGTCCAAAAACTTGGGAAACTTTGTCTCTGAGGCTCATGGGTCGTGGAGTTTATGCGAATTTAAGCTTTGATCAAAGGGCAATTTGACGGAGTGTCTGCGGGGGCTAGACATTTGTAATTCTTATCAGGATAATTTCGATCTGAGGTGAGCGATGAACTCTGAGCAGTTATGGACAGAAATATCTAAAGATCTTCATTGGTTCAAACCCTGGAAGCGTTTGAAAAATGTTTCCTATCAGCGCCCCGTTAAAATTGCTTGGTATGAGGGTGGAACCCTGAATGCCTGTCACAATGCCCTCGACCGTCATCTCGCTGATAAAAAGGATCAAGTGGCGCTGATTTGGGAAGCGGATGGTGTTCACACACCTTCGATCCAATGGACTTATGGGGATCTCGCTCGTGAAGTGAATCAGATGGCAGCGACACTCCAGCGTCTGGGGGTCAAAAAAGGCGACCGAGTGACCATTTATCTTCCCATGGTTCTCGAAGCGGTGGTGGCGATGCTGAGTTGTGCTCGACTGGGGGCTATTCACTCAGTGGTGTTTGGTGGATTTTCTCCGGATTCTTTATCAGATCGGATAAATGACGGAGATTCTCGCTTTGTCATTACTGCCGACGAAGGCCGGCGTGGTGGGAAAAAAATTCCTCTCAAACACAACGTGGATGAAGCTCTCAAAAAGGTAACAAATCCTGTGAAGGTCCTGGTAGTGAAAGTCACGGGATCTCCCGTGGACTGGGATTCTTCCCGAGATTTTTGGTGGCACGAGGAAAAGACCAAAGCGACGGAACCTGTTCCCTGTGAAGAAATGGATGCGGAAGATCCGCTGTTTATTTTGTACACCTCAGGCTCCACAGGAAAACCCAAAGGGGTCTTGCACACCACGGGTGGCTACTTGGCCTACGCGCTCCATACCTTTAAAACTGTTTTTCAATATCGACCTAAGGAAATTTATTGGTGCACAGCGGATGTGGGCTGGATCACCGGTCACTCTTACATGGTGTACGGGCCGTTGGCTGCGGGCGCGACTGTTCTTATTTTTGAGGGTGTTCCGAATTATCCCAAGACCACAAGGTTTTGGGAGATCATTGATAAGCATCAAGTGAATATTTTCTACACGGCCCCCACAGCTCTCAGAGCCCTGATGAGAGAGGGCGAAGACCAGATCAAGCCTTTTTCACTCGCGAGTCTTCGTTTGCTCGGCAGTGTGGGGGAGCCCATTAACCCCGAAGCTTGGAACTGGTATCATCGCAATGTGGGTCGCGGCCGCTGCGAGATTGTAGATACTTGGTGGCAGACAGAAACTGGTGGGATTTTGATTTCCCCGCAGCCTGGAAAAAAAATGCAGAAACCAGGTTCAGCCACAAAGGCCCTGCCGGGGATTGAGCCTGTCGTCTTATCACCGGAAGGAAAAATCTTAGAAGGAGCCTGTGAAGGCATTCTCGTGTTGAAGGATTCTTGGCCAGGACAGATGCGAACGGTCTACGAGGACCATCAGCGCTTTGAAGAAACTTATTTCTCAGCTTACCCTGGGTACTATTTCACCGGCGATGGCTGTCGCAGAGATGCTGATGGCGATTACTGGATCACAGGTCGCGTGGACGACGTGCTGAATGTGAGTGGCCATCGTCTTGGGACTGCAGAACTGGAAAGCGCTCTCGTCGCCCATCCATCTGTGGCTGAAGCCGCCGTTGTCGGATACCCTCACGACATCAAAGGTCAGGGAATCTATGCTTATGTGACATTAAAGGTGGGTGTCGCTGCGACTGATGACCTGAGGAGGGAGCTCATCGCTTGGGTTTCTGAACATATCTCTCCCATTGCAAAACCAGATCTTCTGCAATGGGCTCCCGGCCTACCCAAAACCCGCAGTGGAAAAATCATGAGAAGAATTCTTCGCAAGCTCGCGGAGAATCAGCCGGAATCATTAGGAGATATATCGACGCTCGCAGATCCTTCGGTGGTGAAAGATCTCACAGACCACCGATTGAATCGGTCTTAAGAGAGGGGAACTTGCAGAGTTCCCTGAAGAAACTGAAACTGACTCAAAATCCTTTCCCTGGTGAATGCGACCGCCTCAAGGGAGCCAACGTTGACTTACGAAATCTGCGTGTTCGTTGGTGATTTCTGTTTCTGGTAAAACAAGAAACAGAAAATCCGTCCGATTTCCCTTTTTTCTCTAGAGAGTTAGGTAGTTAGAGGACGGCGTTCTGCTGAAGGGACAGGATTTTGAGTCAGTTTCTAAGAAACTTACTTTTTCGAAACTTCAAATCGACCCTGACTGCCACGGCGATCAAAAATTTCACCCGCGTAAGTGCCACTCACCTCATCGAGATTGCCTCGAATTGCCAGGAAATAAGAATTGGGAATGGCACTGGCAGAGCCTTCCGAAGAGAGTGAAATTTCTAAGGGCGAAAGCTCAAAGCGGACGCTCGCATCCATCAGTCGCTCTGATATTGAAGGATCTGGGAAGTCGCGACGGCGGTAAACCGCTTTCAAGAGCAAAGAGAGGTTTCCCTTATCATCAACGCGTTGAAAGGACTTAATTTCAATTTGAATCGGGTAGGCCGAGCCACTCACTGGTGTCACCCGGCCTTCATAGAGGCCAACCACGCGGGCCTGAGCGATTTTCAGGCGATCAAAAAAGTCTTCTTCCAGATTCTTGCTAGTCGCTTGAATGTCCGCCGAAGTTCTTCGGGCTGTCAGTTTTCCTAAAGTGCCTTCGTTTTTCACCACCGTCAGACTCAGAACATTTTGGTTTAAATTTCCCGAAAAATGAGTGGTCACATTGGAGCTTGAAACTGAACCTAGGAAATCCCCACTGCTGGAGACAAAACGAACAGCGCCAATTTGATCTCGTTGAACCACATCGAGTTGTCGATATCTCATGCGGAGGGAAGGAACAAAAGTTGTTTCTCCTTTTGAAGTCTCAGAAGAGGGTTCCAACACCCAGTACAGCCAAGCGACCACCGGAATGGATCGGCCATTGCCTGTGATTTGGCCTTGGTATTCACCTTGGATGGCTGAGTAAGTGTTCTTCAGCTGCTCAATATCTTTGAGTTCTTCCTTCTCAGCTTCATTTTCACTGGGTACAAAAGCACAGCGTGTGGTGATCACTTGAAATGAAAACGCTAACGTTATGATGGCAATCCATTTTTTCATTGTCCCGCTCCTTTTTGAGAGGATTCACTTTCAGTGGATTTAAATTCTGGAACGAGTTGATCTCGGAAGGCCGCCCACTCATTGAGAGCCACTTGGTAATCACCAATGCTTTCGAGGTAAGTGATCTCGGCGGTGGAGTACCGATTGAGAGCATCGATCAGGAGGCTAATGTCTGTTCTCCCTTGAGTAAAGCTTCGCTGAAGATCTTTCGCCGCGCGGTCGCGAAAGTCTTTTTGGGCTTTGGCAGAGACGGCGTTGTCGTAGGCGTTGCGAACTTTCTGTCTCAGTTCTCCTTCGTGACTTCGTAAACTCTTTTCTGTGTCTTGGAACTTGAGCTTTTCAATGTCGGCCAGAAGTCTTCGATTCAGTTCTCTTTCGCGGAGAGTGCCCGAGCCGAACTGATGTTCCAGCTTGAGTCCCACAAAATAGGAGGGACGGCTGCCTGAAGTCATTTCGCTGTAAGATCCGCTGGAGCTTGTATCCAGGCCCGCTGAGGCGAGTTTTGCCATGAGGGAGAGGTCGACCCAGTTCTGACTGTCACCGGCCAGTCGTTTTTCTTCAGCAGCGTTCATTTTAAATTTAGCTGAACGGTAAGAGCGCAATTCAGTCACGTCAGTTTCAGGCAAGCTGGGGGGAGTTGGAAGCTCGCTCGCCACATCAAACTTCAGCCC
>JBKCXY010000210.1:0-3667 GCA_046315835.1 Pseudobdellovibrionaceae bacterium
CCCCAGCTTTCACCACGTAGCTGGCCAGTTCTCCATCCCACTCAATCCAAGGATTCTTGACTTGAAACAAGTGCCAAAGGGACTTCAAATCATAGCCATTCCATTTGATTTTTTTAGCGTCAAAAGTTTTTCCGAATTCAACGGGATCTCCACTCAGCCTGTACAAATGGTGATCCCACGCCATCCAAAGTCGTCCCGAAGTGGACTGGTGAATCCAACAGCTCACCTGATCCACCAACTGCTGCTCAAGTTCTGTTGCCGTTATTTCGTGTGTCTGTGTTTCTGTCGTTGCCGGCAAATCCAGGTTCTTCGCAACGGGCACGCCTGTCTCTTCTCCCATTTTTTCTTCATTGCTGGAGGGAGACTGCACTGAGCTCTTGGGGGTTGACGGCAAAGTGATTCCCAACTCTATCGCCGCAATGGACTTGTCAAAATTCTTAAAATTCAGTTCGGCGAGCAAGTCAAAGAGCGGGGCTTTCTGAAAACCCTTCCATTTATAGTCGTCCATCTGTTTGGAGAGGGCCACATCTTTAACGATGGTCACTAATTTTCGCGACAGAAAAGCCATTTCTTTCGAATCAATGAGCTTCTGTTGAGTGGCTCCTTTGATCTCAGAAATATGCTCATAAATATTTTCAAGAGTGCCATACTGCTCAAGAAGCTTGACGGCTCCTTTAGGGCCAATTCCCTTCACACCAGGAATGTTGTCAGAGCTATCCCCCACCAGCGCCAAATAATCGATGAACTGCTCAGGAGGGACTCCCCATTTTTCTTTCACATCACTGGGACCCATGACCACTTCTTTCATGGTATCCATGAGGAAAATTCCAGGTTTGATCAACTGACCAAAATCTTTATCACCGCTCACAATGTAAACTTGAAACTCTTGATCATGAGCTATTTGCGCCAAACTTCCGATCAGATCATCGGCTTCAAAACCTTCCACTTCAAAGCCAGGGATTCCTAAGACTTCAGCCAATTTTTTCATATAGGGAACTTGCGGAACTAGGTCCTCGGGCATTTCACTGCGATTGGCTTTGTAGTCGTCAAAAATTTCTTTCCGAAAGCTCGGCTCTTTGCGGTCATAGCAGATCGCCATGTAATCAGGCTTTTCGTCTTTCATGATTTTGAGAAGCATGGAAAGCAAACCATAGATGGCGTTGACAGGAACACCTTTACTCGACGTGAGCGGGCGGATGGCGTAAAATGCCCTAAAAAACAAAGAGCTCACATCAATCAGATAGATTTTTTTCATGGAGAGTAACCTAGCGAGGGTTAAGGGATTTTCCTACCCTCGTTGCACTGCTCGGTCGGAAGTCTCTTGAGAGATCTCTTCGAGGTCGCACTGGCCAGCATCTGAGTCTTTATAGTACTCGTCGGCCAGGGCTTGGGCAGAGATCTCTTCGGCAGCCATTTCAGCTTGCTTATTGAGCAAATCCAAAAGCTGCGACTGAAGCGAAGCTGGTTCCTTTTGCCCGACTTCCCAAGATTTTACTTCTTGCGAATCCAGCTGTAAGCGGCGAGCGAGATCGGAAATACTCCAACCCATTCTCAATCTTAAATCTCTGATTTTTTCACTATCCCAAACCATGGGGGCATTTTGCGACCAAAGGGCCTTTTCGTCAAGATTTAGAGTTCATGCTCTACTTTATTGACAGGCCATTCTGCATTTTTATCTTGTAAATTCAATAGTTTGTAATTTTTTCAGGATGCATCATCCGCGAAGACAAACATCAGATCATTCTCATCAATCAGGTCATAGCGATCCAGCGCCTGCTTTTCAATAAAGGCCGGATCTTTCGCAAGCTTGAGCTGTCGATCCAGGTCCGCGATATTTTTTCGAGCCTGAACGATTTGGCTCTCCAAGGTTTCCCGATCGCGCTCTAGTTTATAGAGCTGCATGAAAGTGCCATTGGAAAAAAGACTCAAAAGGGCCAAGCACAGGCAGGCGACAAGGACCTTGCCCGGTTGATAAAGAAAGCGATGCAGAGCTAATGCGAACTTCGCCATAGGTGACTAGAATACAATAATTTCTTCAACCCCACGAGAACTCGGTGGTCGAGTCTAGGCTCAAGAGAAAGCTTTTTTGCCCCAGTAACCCGCCGTCGAACCGAGCACTTCTTCGATACGAAGAAGTTGGTTGTATTTCGCTGTGCGCTCCCCGCGACACAGGCTACCGGTCTTGATCTGATGACAGTTGAGGCCCACAGCCAAATCAGCAATGGTCGCGTCTTCAGTTTCACCACTTCGATGAGACATCACTGTTTTGTAGCGATTTCTTTGGGCCAATGAGACCGCTTCCGCAGTCTCTGTCAGGCTGCCGATCTGGTTCACCTTCACGAGCAAGGCATTCGCTGTTTGGGATTCAATCCCACGGGCTAAGCGCTTGGGATTTGTCACAAAAAGGTCGTCGCCCACGAGCTGCAGCTTGTGCCCTAATTTTTCAGTGATCTTTTTCCATCCGGACCAATCATCTTCAGACAAACCGTCTTCAATGCTCACCATGGGGAATTTGCTCGACCATTTTTCATAGACGCTAATGAGCTCTTCCACGGGAATTTTTTGTCCTTGCCACTCATACTTGCCGTCTTTGTAAAGCTCAGTGGCCGCCACATCCAGTGCTAAGCCAATTTCTTCACCTGGTTTGTAGCCTGATTTTTCAATGGCCATCATGAGCAGCTCGAGAGCTTCTTGGTTGTTTTTAAGAACCGGAGCAAAACCCCCTTCGTCCCCCACCGCGGTGCTGAGGCCTTTCTCAGAAAGAATTTTTTTGAGAATTTGAAAAATCTCAGAGCCCGCACGAAGGGATTCTGAGAAATTTTCTAGCATGGGCACAACCATGAACTCTTGCACATCAAGACCATTGTTAGCGTGAGCTCCGCCATTAAGAACATTCATGAGTGGCACTGGTAAATTTGTTGCCTGGGATCCCCCCACGTATCGGAACAACGGAAGACCAGAGACTAAAGCGGCTGCTTTTGCCGTTGCGAGCGAAACTCCCAAAATTGCGTTGGCTCCGAGCTTGGTTTTATTTTCTGTTCCATCAAGCTGAAGAAGCATTTGGTCAATGGCCACTTGATCAGTGACTGACATGCCTAAGAGTTCCGGCGCCATGATTTCCTTCACATGAGTGACAGCTTTCTGAACACCTTTTCCGCCATAACGCTTTTTATCGCCATCTCGCAACTCACAGGCTTCGTGAGCGCCGGTGGATGCGCCTGAGGGCACTGCAGCTCGACCCAAATGACCTGAATTGGTCACAATATCGACTTCAATGGTCGGATTGCCTCGGCTATCTAAAATTTCTCTTGCTGTGACGCCGATGATTTCAGACATGTTTGACTCCTTTGTTCGCTGCTCGCTGTGAAGAATTATTTTCTTTGGATTGATGAAGAACTTCACGGCTCTCTTGAACGACGCGTGGATAGCTTTGCTGGATGCGCTCCCAATCAACTTTTTTCATGGCCGCTTTCACCGCCGGTGACATGCGATCTTGAGCCACCAGCATGGTGATGAGCTGCTGAGCTCGCACCATGTAGTCTTGAAGTTTTGCTAAATTTTGATCCAGGAAAAGAATCGAGCTCTCGGTCATAAAGTCATACTCGCGAAGTGGTCCTCGCATCAAACTTTCGACACCCAACTGACTTTGCACGCGCTTTTCAAGCTC
>JBKCXY010000211.1:0-1941 GCA_046315835.1 Pseudobdellovibrionaceae bacterium
GATTACAACAGCATTTATAATTCGAGTTTAATTTTAGCACTGGACTCGGACCCCGATTTTGCAGCCAACAGCTTGGATCGCAGAATTATTATCGAAGAAGGTGAAGCCTCCGGAGTCAGCAGCGGCGAAGCAAGACAAACATTTCGCAATCGATACATCATTGGATGTGAAGTCACTTTGACGGATGTCGCCTATGAGAGTGCAAAAGGCTATGTGGCTTTGCTCAGCCATGAACTCGGTCATTGCATGGGTCTTGACCATCCTCAATCGACAGTATGGTCAGTGATGTCTTACTTTTACAATACGGATGAAGTCTATCGTTTGGCCATCGACGACAAGATGGGAATTGTTCATCTGTACGGTGCAACAGCTGGCAATCGCGACGAAAAGCCCACAGGCGGGCTTTCTTGCAGCAATCGGTAAGAGGGCTTTGTTTAACTCAGAAGCTTGAAATCTAAGAAGGGTCCACTTTCTGGGAAATTCGTTCGAGCAGTTTCAGTTGAGCTTCTTGCATTCTGAAAAGGGACTTCATCTGCTCTGTCAGAAGCAAATCAATTTTGTTATGAAGACTTCGAATTTCAATCTCAGCTTTCATATTGATGACATAGTCGTTCTTGGCTCGCTTTCGATCTTTCTCTTCTTTGCGATTTTGACTCATCATGATGATGGGGGCCTGAATGGCCGCCAAGCAGGAGAGAACGAGATTCAGTAAAATAAAGGGATAGGGGTCAAAAGGATGCTGATTGATCCAAGCTGCATTGACTGCAATCCAAGTCAGCAGAATCAGAAAAAAAGATCCAATAAATATCCAACTTCCACCGATCGAGGCCATTTTATCAGCGACCCGCTCTCCAAGTGTGGCCGGAGTGTCATTTTCAATGCTCATCAATCTTGCAGAAATGAGTTCTTCTTCAAGGATTGATTTCTTGATGAGGTCTTCAAGCTTTTTCAGCTGGAGGTCTTCTTCTTGAATAAAATTTTCGAGCTCCATGGGTTTCCTCTGGGAAATTATTTTTCTGTTTTTGGGCGTAGTTCAAGCATGACTTCGTTGCGGCGGAAAAAGGGAAGGGTCCATGGCGGATCATAGCCTGCAAAGATTGGTTCCGATGAAATCTCGTACTGCTTGTTGTTGGCAAGCCAGGATTTTAGTTCCTTGGCTTTTTCTTGGTTGTGAGCTTCATCTCTTGACCCTGAAAAACGAAGGGTGCCTAAAATTCGCGGCGGAATTTCTTCCAAGGAAACGCGTGTGTCAGTGGGGATGGGGAGCTCAGACAATTCAAATTCTGAAGGCATCATAAAAGTCATGACCCAGCCTTCCTCGGATTGGCTTTGAGCCACCGGAGCTGTCATGGCGAGCTTCTGGTTTGCAGTTTGTTTTTCTTGTCCTACCGGCGCTGTCATTGAGAGCTTCTGCCTTTTCTCATTTTTGCCAAAGATATATCCCGCAAGCCTGCGAAAAGCTTCTCCTTGAGTCTCTTTGTAGTCGCCTTGGACGGTGGTTTTTGCAATGACATGTTTGGCGTAGGACCTAATTTCTTTATCGCCCGCAGAAGTTAACACTTGGTATTTGGGGGTTTCTTCAGAACGAACACCCACCACAGAGCACGAAAGACTCAAAAATGAGAAAGCCATCAGAAATCCTTTTCGTAAGAGGTTAGAGGTCATCAGGGGTCAAACCTAGGAGAGTTTCAATTTCCTTCAGCACGGTCTCTTCAGCGTCTGCAATGGAAGCATCGGCAACAATCGCCGTCCGACAAAGGCGCACAATCTCGTTCGCGTAGGGCTGTTGATCTCTGTATTCTTGGATTCGCTCTTGAGTCAACTGAGTGGCGTAGGCTTCGTTCTGTTCGAAAAGCGAGACCATGTCCTTGAAGTAATGGCGCATGTTTTCAGGATTAAACTGAGTCGCAAACGGTGACTGCACAATCGCTTGTTCATACT
>JBKCXY010000212.1:0-4366 GCA_046315835.1 Pseudobdellovibrionaceae bacterium
TAAGGCCAGAGTTTATCTTGTTTCCAAATGGTTTTGAGCGTGAAGATTTAAAATCAAAACTTGATTCTATTCGAGAGAAGCTGCGGCAGTACCATAGAGCATCTTAAATTAATGTCGGAGAGAAAGTTGGCGTTTCCAAGGGGATTTGAACCCCTGTATCCTCCGTGAAAGAACCAAGTGAATGGCATTTATAAACAATTGATTTGGCTCGCATTTCCGCACATTGAAGAGTGATTTTAGTAAGTTACGAGGCTGAT
The DNA here is from genome assembly GCA_046315835.1 of Pseudobdellovibrionaceae bacterium. Classification (GTDB taxonomy): domain Bacteria; phylum Bdellovibrionota; class Bdellovibrionia; order Bdellovibrionales; family Bdellovibrionaceae; genus JAJTIC01. Next base: position 258 of record JBKCXY010000212.1, read on the forward strand.
GTTTTTCATCTTGTTCGGTCTTGTTGCGGGATTTTCTGGGTTGTTGTGGTCACTATTGGTCACTGAAATTTTGGCTGGAATTGTATCCTCCCTATTTTGGACAGTGTCCAATAGTGACCATGACTAGACCTATTCACTCAGAATAACTATTCACTTTATAGTGAATAGTGCATTACAATGAATAGCATGGCAAAGACCGCAATTCTTCCCCTTAAGAAAATCGACATAGAAACTGATATCTACAGCAACAAGTCCTCTTTGCTGCTTTTTTGGCTTTTGGCCCAACATGAGCAAATGAAAAAAGAGGGGTTTTCGGTCAATGAGGCTGCCCGTGAAGCCGGCCTTAGCGTAGGACTGGCCCATAAGGTCATAAGACAGCTTGAGTTCAACGGCTTTGTTATTACGAAGGGGCTTAGAACCAGTAAGAAGTTCTTTTTAAAGTCACCAGACAAAATTTTGAAGTCCTGGGTTCAGGAGTACAGTCTTATCAGGAAGACGAAAACAAAAGGTTTTGCGACTCAGCAAGGTATTGAGTCCAAAATGAAAGAGTATGGACTTATCCCTGCTCTGCATTTGGCGTCGGCAGAGCTATTTCATGTTAAGAGTACCAATTTGAAGTTGAAAGAATACTATTTGCCTGACTGGGGTCGGCTTCCAAAAATAGTTTCTCGATTGCAGTTGGAAGAGCTTGATCGGGGCTATGAGTTACTTTTGATAAAGCCCTACTACTCCGCCTTACTAGAAAAGCTTGGCGAAGAGTCAACAAACAAGATTTGGAAAGACTCCTACGCAATCTTAACGATTTTAGATCTGGCTCACTTCCCAGTCAGGGGGATTGAGCAGGCCGAGACTCTTTTTAGAAAATCGGATCTAAGTAGCATATGCAATTGGCAGGATCTAGAACGTGCAATTGGATAATAAGGTTTTAATAGATCAAGTTACATGAAGTTCTTCAGTGGAGCTAAAGACATGAATGAGTTTTTGGAAGTTCTCATAGATTTAGCTTCTCAAAATGATTGATGATCATCAACGCAAAGAAATGCGATGGCCTCTTTACCTTGATTGCAAATTAGGCACTGTACCTTAGAATCTTGCAATTCCACGAATGGGTAAGGAATAATCTTTTCTTCTTGTTCGTTCATGGGGTGTACTACACACCCCAGATACCGAGGGCTCATTTAGAAATTTCGTCACAGCTTAGAAAGTGTACCCAACGCTGAGGTTTAAAAAAAGTCCAAAATCATGCACTTTGTGTTCGTATACGCTTCCATTTGTTCGCTGGAACTTAACCTTCTGGCTATCCTCTGATGAACTTACATTCGGCCAAAAGCGTAAAACTGGCTGAATAAAAAAATGATCGCCAAAATATTTATTGTAGTACAAGCCCGGGCCAACTGAATAAGTCGTATATGACTTTTCACCGCCCTCTGGATGACGGGCCTCGTAACGGTGAGCTTTAAGCTCTATGGCGATGGCTATTTCGTCGGTCAAATAATATCCAACTGATGCGCCCGTCGTCCAAGGTAAAGTTAGCTCCATCTTTTCATCCTTTTCTTCATTCGTAAGGGAGTCCTGAAACTTATGAAGCTTTAAATTGAATCCATGGGAGTACTCGTACATCCATCGACCCGAGGTGTAGGTGACTGCCACGTTTCCGCCTTGAAATGCGACTGGTTGAAGGACGCCAAACATGGTGCTAAACCCTTGTTTTGGCTCGGCGACCGCTAAGCTCGTGCTTATGGCTACTAAAGCAAATAACCCTAATCTAGTTATGTTCAAAGTTGGATGACTCATGCAATTTCTCCTTAATCCTACCGTTGGTAGGATTAAATTTACACTTGTTAGGATTACTTTCAAGTCTATTTTTATGTGATAGCTTAAACGTACATTTGTGAGACAAACATCCAGGAGCCTTGTTGATAAGTTGAAAGTACCAAATCGTTCAAAAAAAAAAATTGATGCTCCTGATTCGTCAAAACCGTATCACCATGGAAGCGTCAAGGCTAAGGCCTTGAAAGTGGCTTTAGAATTGGTTGAAGCCAAGGGAATCAAAGGTTTAAGCCTTAGAGAAGTGGCAGCCCGGCTTAAGATTTCTCATGTTTCTCTGTACCATCACTTTAGTAGCAAAGCTGATCTTTTAAACTCACTGGCGGCAGAAGGGTTTCAGCTTTTTGCTAAAATTTTCGATGAACTCCAAGCCCCAACTGAAACCAATTGGAAAAATCAATTTACTCGACTTAGCTTTAGATATATCGAGTTTGCTGTAATTCATAAATCTCATTATGAAGTGATGTACTCTAAAGACCGTTCGATTTCGGCGCCAAGTTCTGAGGTAAAATTACATGGCGACAGAGCTGCAAAGCTTTTTTTGGATTTCCTTGAAACGGGCATTAAACTGAAAGTGTTAAATGGCGACCTTGAATTCATGTTTGTATCTATTTGGAGTGGGTTGCACGGAGCATCTGAGCTTCTGACCGCAAATCGCCTACAAATTTTCATTCCGCAATATGAACTTGAGCGATTTACGCACTACTTTAGTGACAGCTTAGTGGCCAAGTTTATCGTAAGACAGCAATGACTCTTAAAAATTAGACTAGGGCGTTTCCTCAATTCGACTAAATGCGTTTAGCCGTCCAGTCCAGATTATGCGAGGTCATGAAGCATTTTGGAGGATTCAGCTCCCGGAGTGAGATATTTCAAAATGTTGTGGACGGAGAGATCATGAAGCAGCAGCCTCGTGATGGTTTTCACGAGGTATCATGATCCCGTCTTTGTATTCAAGGCCTTTCAGAACATTTTTTATTTCCTCATGGCCTCGAAGCCTGCGCCACTTTTTCTGACACTCGGTTAATAATTTAAATGCCATCGCAGACGCGGTCTCTTTGCTGCCAGCACCTTTGGTCACTTTTGTTCGAAGTTTCACAGTCGCAAAGCTGGATTCAATCGGATTCGTCGTGCGCAGGTGTTGCCAGTGAGCGGCCGGGTAATGAAAAAATGTGGTCAGCTGATCCCAGCTTTTCACCAAACACTCTGTTGCTTTCGGGTACTTGTCAGAGAAGAGTTTTTCAAATGATTCTCGGGATTTCAATGCAGCACTTTCAGTCGGCGCCTTCATCATCTCGTGAAGAAGATTTTTTGCATCTGGCTGAACACGTTTTGGTAGTTTATCAAGAACGTTTGCGATCTTGTGCACCCAGCAGCGCTGCTCCTCGGTCTTTTCAAAGCCTTTGCAGGTCCGTAGAGCCGCCCAGAACCCGAGGGCACCATCACCTATAGCCAGCCTCGGCGCCGTCATCCCGCGGTCAATCAGCGAGCGCAAAACAACCAACCACGAGTCCTGTGATTCACGGTAACCTGGGTGAACCGCTAAAAGCTCCTTCTCGCCAGTCTCCGTCACGCCAATAATCACCAGTAAACAAGTTTTCTTGTCTTCACCCAGCCTGATCTGAACATTGACGCCATCAACCCACATGTAAACATACTCTCTGGTGATCTTTCGCCTCGACCAGGTCTCAAACTCTGCTTCCCAAATCTTTTTCAGCTTCACGATAGATGCCGGCGAAAGACCCATCGTTCCTTCGCCTAAAAACTCGGCCAGGGCTGATTTAAAATCATTCGTCGAAAGACCCTTCAGATACAAAATCGGCAGCAGTGATTCGACCTTCGGGGATTTGCGCAAATACGGCGGCAAGATTGCTGATAAAAAACTTTCGCCGTCTCTGCGGTCATCGACTCGCGGAGCCTGAACTTCAACACTACCACTGCCCATAGTCACTGTTCGTGGGCGGCCGACGCCATTGCGAACGACCAAGCGCCGGCCTTCGTCATCGACTTCGTGCTTATTTTGCTGAATATACTCTTCGACTTCCAGATTCAGGGCCTGCACCAGAAGACGACGTGCGCCTTCTCTGGCAATTTCATCAAGGCTTAATTCAAAATCTTTGCGGGCCTCAGATTTGGTTGGTACAACTTTCAACATAGCGGCTCTCCTCTTTCTCGCCATTTCGGCGGGTTGTTTCGCAACAACGAGGTTATGCCGCTATGCTTCTCTTTTCAACCATCCACAACTTTCCCAAATTTCTCAGACGCCCGCCTGGTAACTGTTAGAG
>JBKCXY010000213.1:0-1242 GCA_046315835.1 Pseudobdellovibrionaceae bacterium
GCTGAGGGATTTCATCAAGATTTGATTTCATCTTTTAGTGGTCTTGAAAAAGATAGCTTAGTTCGGGGTGATACAAGCCTTGAGAAATTATCTAAATTGAAACCAGCTTTTGAACGCTCTGAAAAGGGCACGCTCACGGCAGGGAACTCCACAGCTTTGACCGATGGGGCATCAGCTGTGCTGCTCAGCTCTCAAGAGTTTGCAAATGCTCGAGGTCTGAAGACGCTTGCAAAATTTGTGGATTATGAGGTGGCTGCTGTGGATTTTGTCGGTGGCGAAGGATTGCTGATGGCTCCGACGGTGGCAGTAGGAAGAATGCTCAAGCGCCAAAAAATGAAGCTGCAAGATTTTGATTTTTATGAAATTCACGAAGCTTTTGCTGGCCAAGATGAACAATAACTGACTCAAAATTCTGTCCCTTCAGCAGAACGCCGTCCTCTAACTACCTAACTCAATAGAGAAAAAAAGGAAATCGGACGGAATTTCTGTTTCTTGTTTTACAAGAAACAGAAATGACCAACGAACACGCAGATTTCGTAAGTAAATGTTGGCTCCAGTGAGGCGGTAGCGAAGACCAGGGACAGGATTTTGAGTCAGTCGCAGATGAACACGCGCGGGGGATCTATTGCACTCGGGCATCCGTTCGCCGCTACGGGCGGTCGAATCACAGCCTCTTTAGGTAAAACTCTGTCAGGGAAAAAAGGGGCGCGGGGTTTGATTTCTATTTGCACAGCTGGCGGGATGGGGGTGGTGGCTCTCCTCGAGGGTGTTTAATGAAAGTTGCAATGAGGTTTGAAGGTCGCTTTGACTTTATTCCGCGACCGAAAGATCCGCTTCCCTAGAGAGGGTGGGGCGGCTCAAGACGTACCAAGCACTGAGTGCCAAAACAGCAAATCCTGAGAGAATAGCCCACAGCGGAGCGGGGGAGATCACGAGAAACAAAGCACTCACACTCATTCCAACCACAGCTGCAATTTTGCCAGCCAGAGGAATCGAGCGAGTTTCTCTCCAAGATCTCACAGCATGGCCAAACCGAGGGTGATTAAGAACCCAAGCTTCCAATCGAGCAGAACTTTTACCGAAAAAATAAGTCGCACAGATGAAAAAACAAGTGCTTGGAAGAACCGGCAGAAAAGCACCCAGGACCCCAAGTCCTAAGAAACCCATTCCTAATGCCAAGTTCATTTGCCGTCTCATATCTACCTTTTTGCCAGAGTTTTGGTTAAAAAGTCAGTCTTGCGA
>JBKCXY010000214.1:0-5051 GCA_046315835.1 Pseudobdellovibrionaceae bacterium
AAAAAAGGAAATCGGACGGAATTTCTGTTTCTTGTTTTACAAGAAACAGAAATCACCAACGAACACGCAGATTTCGTAAGTAAATGTTGGCTCCATTGAGGCGGTAGCAGAGACCAGGGACAGGATTTTGAGTCAGTTATTATTCATTTGCGCCCAAGAAGTGCTGAGTGACAACACGTTCACACCTGCTCTGCCATAACGGCCCAGCAAGTTATAGTCGTAGAGGTCGGCACACAGATCAAAAGACCAAAGGTGCCCACAGGAGTTTTGAAAGTGGTCGCTTCACGGCCTGGGACCAAGTAGAGGTGCATGCACTTCTTTGATAGGCTTCATCGGCTCTTTTTTGCCTGCGGCCCAAGCGGCACTCATCGTGAGGCTGATCGCCAGGGCGAGGATGGTCTGTGCAGGTTTCATTTTTAAGGACTTCTTTTTATCTTCCTCCGCGAGGAAGAGGTTTTTTGTTGGTACTTTTGACTAAAGGTAAATATCCGTAAGCAATGGCGTCTCCACTCTGACGAATGTGAGACTGATTTTTTCCGTCGGGGTTGATGACTCCTGAGTCTGGGTAATAAGTTTGATTGGCGGCCAAGAGATAACTGTTCGTGCTTCGAGCTGCGCGCTGGAAGTAGCCCATGCCGGTGTTCATCTGTGCCCAAGAAGTGCTGAGTGAGAGCACTTGAACGCCTTGGCTACGATACAAACTGAGCAGTCTTGAATCGTAAACATCCGCACAGATCAGAAGACCCATTTTCCCAACAGGCGTATCAAACACCTGAGCTGTCGTTCCCGGAGTGACATAGTTCACCTCGGCTTCAAAGAGTGACCACTTCCTGTGAGTCGCCACCACTTTTCCTTGTTCGTTCACAACAACGGCCGTGTTGTAAATTCCCTTCTTGCCTTTGATAGTAGCTCGCTCAGCAAGCCCATATTGAATCCAAACACCGAGTTCTTTTGCGAGTTTTCCAAAAAAACGTGTGGAATCGCCGGGGATCGTTTCAGCATAGGGCCAAACTTGCTCTGGGTTTTCGTAATTTTCCGTTTCAGGATCTTGGAGCTCTGAGGAAATGGGATAACCCGTGAGTGCAAATTCAGAGAGCACAACAAATTTTGCTCCTTGGCTTGCAGCTTCGCGAACTCGTGCTTCCATCTCTGATTGATTTCTCTGGAGAGAACTTTTCCTCGCGGCTTCAGTCACGTTACGGACTGAATTTTCGCCCGGATTCCACTGCACAACAGCCACTTTCCAGAACTGGTTTTCAGGGAAGTTTCCTGCGGGCTCGAAGACTTCCTTGATAGGACGTACTGACTCGCCAGCAACAGCGACCGAGCTCAGCATTGCCATTATTGCAGCGAGAGTGATTTTTTTCATGAATTTCATATTCGTCTCCTTGGGTGACCCTCGGGGTCTCGGGGTGAAAACTGCGGGATCATAGTCCTCTGAAGTGAATCATGTCTAGATGCGTCATAAAGTCTTAACGAAGCTTTGAAAGGATTTCAATTCTGAAGCCTTTTTGGGAGACTTAAGCTTATGAGAAACCTCTTTCAATCCGTTGCTTATGCGTTCCTGTACCTGTTCCATCCTCGAGTGATTTGGATGGTGCTCATTCCGCCGGTCATCTCCCTCCTTTTGGTTGGGGGGATTGGGTGGAGCCTCTGGGGACCGCTTTCCGAATTTATTCAATCTAATGTCCATCTGGCAGGCTTTGTTTCAAAGGTCACGGAAGGGTGGATCAGTTGGTCCCCTGAGGATATGGAATGGCTCTCCATAGGACTTATGGTGGCTTTAGGATTGATGGTGGGAATTCCGCTCATCCTGATGATCTCTTTGACTCTCACTTCTGTCCTTGCACAGCCCGTGATTTTGAAGCTTTTAGCCCAAGAATATCCGCAGCTTGAAAAAAGGGGAGTTTCACTCTCGGCCAGTCTTAAGAATGCCCTCAAGTGGACCGTCATTTATGTGTTTTTGTGGGTGCTCACGCTGCCACTCTGGATTGTTCCAGGGATGGCGTTCTTTGTGCCGATCCTTTTGAACACTTTTCTACATTACAAAGTATTCACTTATGATTCGCTCAGTGAACATGCTTCGAAGGAAGAAATTCAGTCTCTGATGGACACTCGGAAGGAGATCTTTCTAGGCCTTGGACTTGTGTGCAGCTTGCTCTTGATGATTCCTTTTTTCTTTATTGTGGCGCCGCTCTTTGCTTCGCTGAGCTTCGTGCGCTTGAGCTTTATGGAGCTGACCGAGCATCGAAGTCAGGTCTAGATCTTAGCTTTTTGGCTTTCGCTTTTTCATCGAGAGAGTGACTTCGAATTCAGCCACAATTTCTTTGGGATCTTTTGAGGGCACGATGGCATAGGACTTAAAAGTTTCAGTGACTCTCTCTCCAGAGGTCAGCGCCTGTTGAAGAAGAGCTTCCACGGCTTGCCCTTGTTCACAAACAAAGTGCACATCTCCCTCGGCTCGCTTCAAAAAGTTCGCTTTAAAATCTTTAAAGATATAATCCACGGGCGCTTTGTTGTCCTGAATGGATTTCACCGCCCGAAGGGCCACAACCATCTCAGCTCCGATAGCGAGGGCTCCAAAGTACATCACATTGAGGTGATTTTTGGTCTTTCGTGTGAGGGGGATGGAAACAACCCCTCGTTGTTCACCCATCTCTTCAACAGAAGGGCTAATCCACCAAATGAGGGGAATTTTTGTAAAAGTATAAAGTCTTAAAAAAGCTGTGGCTTTAAATTTATCCCAAGGGGTCACAAAAGCCTCCTTATAGAGACAATTGTGACTCCTGATCACCGGTTGAATCAAGCTTCATTAAGTTAGTTTTGAGTTGAGTCTGGGCCGTGTGAAAACCCTGTGGCAAATGGGAGCCAAATTTTTGGAAAAACTCTGTCTGAGACTCCAGCTCTTTGATCCACTGAGCTCTATCCACTTTCATCACACGGTTGAACTTCTCATTTGTAAAATCAAGACCTGACCAATTGAGATCGCTGTACTTCGGCGAGTAACCAATGGGTGTGGGAACGCCTTCGGTTTTGCCTTGGGAGGCATTGAAAATCCATTCAAGCACTCGCATGTTTTCGCCGTAACCTGGCCACATGAACTTTCCATTTTCATCTTTCTGGAACCAGTTCACCAGGAAGAGCCTTGGTAAATTCAATTTTTTATTCGCAAAACTCAGCCAATGATTAAAATAATCACCCATGTCGTAGCCCGCAAAGGGCAACATTGCCATGGGATCTCGGCGCACAACACCGACCGCGCCTGTGGCCGCAGCAGTTGTTTCTGAACCGATGCTCGCAGCGAGGTAAACACCTTGCTCCCAGGTTCTTGCCATGGTCACCAAGGGAACTGTGTCAGCCCGTCTGCCACCAAAAATCATCGCTGACAAGGGCACTCCTTCAGGATCCTCCCATGCAGGATCCACTGAAGGGCACTGGTTCGCTGGGGCTGTAAATCTTGCGTTGGGATGTGAAGAAGGTCTTCCGCAGCCGGGGGTCCACTCTTGGCCTTGCCAGTCCGTGAGCTTCGCAGGGGCTGTTTCTGTCATCTCTTCCCACCAGACATCGCCGTCTTCAGTGAGCGCCACGTTGGTAAAAATCGTATTTTTAGCAACAGCCGCCATGGCGTTCGGGTTTGTTTTCATGCCTGTGCCGGGAGCCACGCCAAAGTAACCAGCCTCTGGATTGATAGCACGCAGTTCTCCACGAGAATTGGGCTTAATCCAAGCGATGTCATCGCCGATAGTGGACACTTTCCAGCCAGCAAACGATGAAGGCGGAATCAGCATGGCAAAATTCGTTTTTCCACAAGCGCTCGGGAAGGCTGCAGAGATGTATTTCTTCTCACCTTGAGGGTTTTCCACGCCCAAGATCAACATGTGCTCAGCGAGCCAGCCTTCTTCGCGTCCCATGGTGGAAGCAATTCGGAGTGCAAAACATTTTTTACCCAAAAGCGCGTTACCGCCATAGCCTGAACCAAATGAAATGATTTCGCGAGTTTCCGGAAAATGAACGATGTACTTTGTCTCTTTGTTACAAGGCCAGGCGACATCAGATTGTCCGTCAACCAAAGGCATTCCTACTGAATGGAGCGCTTTTACAAAAGGGCCTTGGCCAAAAGCGTTCAAAGCAGAAAGACCCATGCGAGTCATGATTTTCATGTTCACAACCACATAAGGGGAGTCTGAAATCTCAACGCCGTACTGAGCAATCGGAGAACCCAAAGGCCCCATGCAGAAAGGGATCACGTACATGGTGCGGCCCTTCATGCAGCCTTCGAAAAGATTGCTGAGAGTGGTGCGCATTTCTGCCGGATTTTTCCAGTTGTTCGTGGGACCTGCGTCCTCTTGTTTTTCAGAGCAAATAAAGGTGCGATCTTCCACGCGTGCTACGTCCGAGGGGTCTGACCAAGCCAAGTAAGAATTGGGTCTTTTCTCAGGATTTAACCTCTTCAGCGTTCCGCTTTGCACCATCAAGTTGCAGAGAGCATCGTATTCTCGCTCGCTGCCATCGCACCAGTAGATGTTGGAAGGTTGAGTGAGAGCCGCGACAGAGGCCACCCATTTGTTAAGTTCTGGGTTCGTGCTTCCCACGTAAGAAGACTGAGGGTGTTGGTTCATTGATTCTCCCTTTTTTGGGTTTTCGCAAGCTCTGAGGTTCTACCCAATTCAAGGCACTTTGAGTAGTACTTTTGCCCTAAAATTGAGTGAAATCGGGCAAAGTCAGGGGTCCTATAAGGACTTCGTAAAAACAACGTAAATCTCCAATATAACTGAGGAAAAGAGAGTTTCAACTATGAATTATTGTAACTGACTCAAAATCCTGTCCCTTCAGCAGAACGTCGTCCTCTAACTTCCTCATTCAATAGAGAAAAAAGGGAAATCGGACGGAGTTTCTGTTTCTTGTTTTTCAAGAAACAGAAATCACCAACGAACACGCAGATTTCGTAAGTCAACGTTGGCTCCCTTGAGGCGGTCGCAGTGACCAGGGAAAGGATTTTGAGTCAGTTTCAGTTTCTTCAGGGAACTCTGCAAGCTCCCCTCTCTTAAGAC
>JBKCXY010000215.1:0-4052 GCA_046315835.1 Pseudobdellovibrionaceae bacterium
TCCTTAGCCATAATATCTTTGGCACAGAACTGTTTCCCAGGGATATCCAAAGAAGCGACTAAATTGAGATCTCGCTCACTGACAATTCCGACCACTTCTTGATTTTTCATAATTGGCAAATGACGAATTCCATTTTGCTTCATCAGTTTCGCCATTTCTTCAATTGTCGCAAGTTCTGTGGTGGTGATGGGGTCAGGTGTTGTGAATTCTTCGACTGACGCTTTTAGTTTTTCCAATTGATCCTCCTACTGGATACACTGGCAGTTTTCACGCGCTTTCAGGTTCGCACAGCGGTAAAAACGCTCTCCTTTAATAAACTCAACCTCAGATAAGATTCCATCTTTTTCGATGTATTCGATTCTTTCCCCGTTGGGGTATTGCGCAAAGGCCGCTCTCTCTTTGAAAAAGACTTCGCCCTCTTTCAGCATTTCATTGATCACTGTATCTGTGGGATTGTTCATTTTGTCTTGAGGAATCTCAAGAGGAACTGGATTTCCGTCACGATCGACGGCGTAGTAATGCAACTCACGCCCGACTTTTCCATCATCAGATTCTGTGACCTCAACACGCAAGCGGCGCTCTTTACCTTCAGGAGTCCTCAAATGCCAATTCATCCAACGATCCGCTTGAACAGAAGGTGAACCCAGCTCGGATTGAAATTTGGTCAACAAGGTCTCAAGAACAATAGGATCTTCGCCTTGAGCTTCGGCGGCAGGAACTTCCATGCACTCACTCATGTCAGAAATGATTTGTGCGAATGCGATGCGATCTTCGCGACTGGCATCTATTTGCTGGCCGGGATTGAGGACTTCACCAAACTGACTCGGGTCCTGCTGAGAAATATCGATTGCAGGTGATTCTAGATCAGCACTGTTTTTAACCGGATTCTTAATCTTGCCCTCTTTCAAAAGGACGTAACCGAGAATCGCAAGAACAACGGTGATGAAAATAAGAAGAGTTTTATTTTGTTTTTTGATTGCCATGCCCACCAATCTTGGCACGATCAGTGGGCCATCACAAGACTGTGATCAAAGATTACTTCAAAAGTCCGATTTCTCTTAATCGTTGCATTAAGAAATCGTGAGCAGAAATGTCAGCGTACTTTGCCCCTGCACCTTTGCAGGATGGAATACATGACAAAATCGCTTCTGGATTCGGATGCATAAAAAATGGCATTGAGTAACGGCTTGATGATCCTGATTCAGGGGAGTTAATCACTTGGTGAGTTGTCGATGGGATCACATCGTTCGTCGCTCGAGCCAACATGTCTCCTGCGTCCACAATCAACGTCCCAGGCGCTGCGTCCACGTCCAACCAAGTTCCGTCACGGTCTTTGAGCTGTAAGCCAGAGGCCGTCGCCGCAGGCAAGATAGTGATCAAATTGATATCTTCATGAGGAGCTGCTCGCAAACAACGAGGATCAGTTCCCTCAGGAATCGGTGGGTAATGCAGCAAACGCAAGATGGAGTTTCCAGCTTCTGTCATGCGGTCAAAATATTCGATGTCCACTTCCAACGGAGCTGTCAAAGCTCTCAGCATCGTCTGTCCTGCCTGATCGAGATCTGCATACAACTGAGAAAAAACTCGCTGAAATTCAGGCAGCTCCGCCGGCCAAACATTTTTCGGATAAAACTGTGCAAACTTATGAGCTTCGGGAACTTCCCGTCCCACATGCCAGAACTCCTTGAGATCCATGACCGGAGAATCTTTCGCATGCTCTTTCCCGAAAGGCGTATAGCCGCGCTGGCCGCCATGAACACCTGAGTATTTCAATTTTGTTTCGACGGGCTGAGAGTAAAATTGCTGGAGAAGCTCGTAACCGTAATCGAGAAGCTTCTGATCAACATTATGATCTTTCAAAATGATGAAGCCATAGTCTTTGATTCCAGTGAAAAGCTGCTCAATAAATTTGACTTGATCTGCAGAGGAGCCTTCTGTGTATGAGTTCAGAGATAACGTGGGAACTTGTCTCAAAGTCTTTGCCTGACGCTCGCCAAGACTGCTTCTTTCCACTGTGATTTCCATGGGACCCCCTCTTTGTTTGTGAACACAGAAGTAGCGAGGCCTGCGTTAAAATTCAACAATAAAAATTAAAAATCCGTAAAAATTTCGTGTTTTCAATATGTTATGCTGTTTTTAAAACTCATTATTCAAGCTGAGTATATTAAAAATTTCAACTTTGGTGGGCTCAAGAAAGCGAAAGTGCACATCTCCTTCAAAAAAACGAATCGCGTGCCTTTCTCTGTAAGGAGACTCTTGGCCTTCATATCCCTTATAGATTTGGGGACGAGGATCCAGCGCAATGGTCTCTTCAATGAGGGCTTTGAGATTCTCGCGATCAGGAAGTTGCGTCTGCCAATTTTGTAAGGCTTCAAGAGCAGACTCCGTCCACTGAACTTCAATGGCCACTGCGTTCACTTGTTGAGTCCATCCCTGCAAAGCTTGTGGCACAGCTTCGACTTCAGGAAGATAAGGTTTGATATCTAAAACCGGAGTTCCCGTCACAAAGTCTCCCCCGGAAACTTCGATATAATTCGGGCCGACTTTTTCAAGCTTCACCAGAGAAAGACCCACTGGATTAGGCCGATGTGGACTGCGAGTCGCGAACACTCCAATGGAATTTCCACCCATTCTCGGGGGATGAATCTTTGCGTGAAAGCGCGAGTTTGTGTTTTGGTGAAATACAAAAATCACCCAAACATGTGAAAAGGACTCCAGTCCTTGCAAAGAAATTTCTGGTTGCCACTCGGGATTCATTTGGATTTTTGCCCATGCATGTTTTGCAAGACCAGGCTGCCTCGGAGTTCCGAACCGATCGAGATAGCAGGATTCGATATGGCCTACGGGCTGAAAAGAGTACTCCGACATACGCCAGGTTTTTTCACAGATTGTTTCTTGCGTCAATGTGCCTGTTTTATTTGCATCCCGGAACATCTGATGGAATGAACAAATGAACAGAGGGGGTTTTATGCAATCATGGATCAGACTTGGTCTTGTTCTTTTAGCATCCTTTTTCACAGCTTTCAGTGCGCAAGCACAAAGACACACACCTTCCGTGCTCGCAAATTTCGAGATTATAAAATCTCAAGCTAATTTTGATTCCTATTACAATTCGCGCCCCACACGCCAACTTCGTTTGGTGGTGCTGGAATCTTCATACACGCAAATTTTTGAAAGAGTCCTCATGGATTTTGTCACCAATGAAGGGACTCTCCCTCATCTTCAGCCCGAAGTGATTTTTCTCAACGCGGATTCAGAATCAGCCGTGCTCAATGCTCTCCAGCAAATTCCCGCACTGAGACCTGACGTGGTTGTTGTATCCCAAGCCTCAGCAGCTGCATCCCCTGCTTTGGCAGAAGCCCTTGAGCGCTCCATCTCTCCATCCACAATTTGGATTTCGTCAGCACATTCGATGGCTCGCAATTTGAGATCCGCAGTGACTGTTGATGTCGTGGATTCTTTACCCGCTGAAAACTTGGCCTATGCAAAGCCAGAATTGCTCACCAGATCTCAGTTTGAATATACAGATGGCCGATGGACGAGAGAGGCTTTCAATTCCACTCTGATTGTTGCGGCCGGTGCTGTGCTTTTCAAGAGCGCCTATCCCCAAGCGGGCATGCGAGATTTTGTGGCACAAACTTCTTTGAACACTTGGGGGCGAGCAGGACTACCCCTGCAACTCTTGGGATTTTTGCCAACGGGACCAGGATGTTTTTATGAAGTGACCTTCCCCCAGCTGCCTCAACATCTTCAGCAGCTGGTGAACAGAGGCATCGTCTTTGTCCAAACCAACCGCGGAGCACGCTTGATGGCCGCCTATGATCCGATCGGTCTGAATCCACGCCTTCAAAGAGCCGCGCTCAATGATATGTTTGTGTGGACGCCTGAGGGTGGAAAATTATTTTCTCGATCAGCGACAGCAGGGCTTCCCAATGATTGGGTGGAAGTGTTCCAGAGACCAGTCGACGCGGGCCTTTGCTCACAACCTCGCAACAACACAGGGAAGCTCTTCCAGCTTCCGTGGTAAGGTTAAAAAAAAGCCCACCTCATAG
>JBKCXY010000216.1:0-4136 GCA_046315835.1 Pseudobdellovibrionaceae bacterium
CGGTCGCAGAGACCAGGGACAGGATTCTGAGTCAGTTTCTGTTTTCTCAACCTCAGGAAATAGTCTCTGTCCAATTTTGCTCTACTCGATTTTATCGAGAGAAGATCTGACATCTTCCGCGACTTGCGCATCTGCTGGGACCGATTTGCGATCCAGGGTGAGATGGATTTCACGAACATACTGAAATTCGAGCAAACTATTGATTTTAGTTTTAAGCGGCTCTCGCATAAATACGAGTTGCTGCATCCAAGATGCATTTTTCACCCAAATGTACAGAACGCCGTTTCGATAACCCACAGGCTCACTGACCGCAGCGATGGACGGCCCGGCAAATTCATCCCATTTTTTCCAAATCTTCCACCGCAGAAACTGCAGAGATAAGGGATCCTTGCCTTTCGCCAAAAGGGACTGTAACACGTCTAAACTTTGAGTCAGTTGAGATGATCTTTTTTTAAACTGATCCAAATCGAAATCCCCCTCAAGAGGTTAATGCCAATGTCTTTAAATTCTGTCCATCAAAAACCAAGAATCAGTGTTGTTGGCGGTGGCCTCGCAGGATCTGAGTGCGCTTTGCAACTAGCAAGTCTTGGATATCCCGTGGATTTATACGAAATGCGTGGCGACACGATGACGGCAGCGCATAAAACCGGCGAACTGGCCGAACTTGTTTGCTCAAACTCCTTTGGCTCTATGAATCCGGGTTCAGCTCCTCATCAACTCAAGTGGGAGGCCGAAAAGCTCGGCTCCTTCATTCTGAGATCTGCCAAGGTCGCCTACGTGCCTGCCGGACAAGCTCTGGGTGTTGACCGAGATGTTTTTGCGCAGACCGTGGGAGCCCTGGTGCGCAGTCATCCTTTGATCCGAATCAAGAAAGAAGTGGTCACAGACCTTCAGCAAGTTCCACGACCCACAGTGATTGCGACAGGTCCTCTGACTCATGATGCTTTGGCAGGCAGTTTGCGCGAACACTTTGGAAATGAATTTTGCTATTTCTTTGATGCCATTGCCCCGATCATCGACACCGATTCCATCAATATGGAAATCGCGTACAAAGCCGATCGCTACGACAAGGGCACACCGGATTACATCAACTGCCCCCTTGAAAAACCCGAATACAACCGTCTCATTGAAGAAATCAAACTTGCTAAAAAAATTGAACCCAAACATTTTGAAACCACACCCTTCTTCGAAGGCTGCATGCCCATTGAAGTAATGGTAGATCGTGGTCCGCAGACCTTGAGATTTGGCCCCATGAAACCTGTCGGCCTGAAAAGCCCTAAAACAGGGCGAGACCCCTGGGCCGTGGTTCAACTTCGCCAAGATAACAAGGAAGGCACGGCCTTTAACATGGTGGGCTTTCAAACACGAATGAGTTACTCCGAGCAAGTTCGCGTCTTCCGAATGATCCCTGGGTTAGAAAATGCTGAGTTTTTGAAGCTGGGAAGCATTCACCGCAATCTCTATGTGAATTCTCCTTCGCAATTGAACAAAGATCTTTCGAGCAAAAAAGATCCATGGCTTTTCTTCGCGGGGCAAATTACGGGAGTTGAAGGATATTTTGAATCCACTTCGATCGGCCTTTTAGTCGCAAAGTTCCTCGATCAGAAAATTCAAAATCAATGCTTTTCAGTTCCGCCACGGGAAAGTGCATTGGGTTCTCTTCTTGAAGCCATTACGGATGAATCGAGAGCTAAACACTTTCAACCCACCAATATCAATTTTGGCTTATTCCCACCGATCAATGAAAAGTTCAAAGAAAAGTCTGAGAAAAAAAATCGCCAGATAGAAATTGCTCAAACTGCTTTTGAATCTTGGATTAAAGAACTACGTCCCTGGAGTCACCCTCTAGTGCAGGATGAGTCTCGTTCCATTTCTGAGCTGGCACCACAACTTCAGGTTTAAAATGCATACGACAGCGGGCCTCATAAGAGTCATGAGCCCCCACAAGAACTCTTTCCGTGGAAGCATTCTGCGGAAATCCTGTTCTTTGCGTTCTTGAGGCTGCGGCCCCACAGACCACACAGACTGCGTGCTGCTTTGTCACTTGGTCTGCCACCGCCATCAGAGTCGGCATCGGCTCAAAGGGCTTTCCCTGCCAATCAGTATCAAGTCCTGCAACGAGCACTCGAAGGCCCTGTTGGGCTAAGCTTTGCGCGACTTGAACAATTTCTGGATCAAAAAACTGACCCTCATCGATTCCAATCACTTGCGTATCAAAATCGATGGCTGCCAAAATTTCTGAAGATTTTTGAATCGCTTTGGCGGAAATTGAATTTTGATCATGAGACATCACATTCTCTGCATGATATCGATCATCGATTTTCGGCTTAAAAACTTGCACTTTCTGGCGTGCAATTTGAGCCCGACGGAGACGGCGAATGAGCTCCTCGGATTTGCCACTAAACATACTTCCTACGATAACTTCGAGGCTCCCATGAGCCATTGGACCCTGTAATTTCATGGGGAAATAATTTCATAGAACCCGCTCCAATCAAGGAAAAACGGCTTCTATCCCGGGGCACAAAATGAAGTGCCCAAAAAAGTTGCACTCCTTGGGGGCATGGACTAGGTAAATCAGGTGATGTCAAAGATACCTGGCTTAAGAACCCTTATAAAAATCGCTGGCTTGGCGGTTTTGTTTATCTCTGTGAATGGCTGTGAAGGTTGGCTTTGGGACGTTCAACAGATGCGAGCCACCTCTAAGACGACTCCCCTCAAGGTAGGAACCATTGAAGGGCCACTGTCCTACAGCCTATTCAGATCTGATCGCCATGGCTATGAGCATGACCTGCTTTGGGAATTCGCTCAAGATCGTGGCTATTCTTTGCAATTTATCACTTATAAATCCGAGCAAGAAGTTCTCGAAAAGCTTAAAACGGGAGAAGTCCAGGTTGGCGCTGCCAGATTGCCTGCCCATTGGGGACAAAGCCAAGATCTCATGCTTGGCCCCAGTTATGATGATCAAAAACTGGTGGTGACTTGCCGAAGAGATTTTTCCGTTGAGACTTCGATGACAGGAACTCTCAAGAACATGAAAGATCTGAAGCTGGTCGTCCACCGAAAACAAATGGGCCCTCAAGCAAGGACTCAATTTCGAAAAACCTATTCCTCAGTTCGACTTTTTGAGAGAGACCAGGAGAGCATCCCTCATTTAATGTCGCAGACTCGTAAAAAATTCTTCGATTGCTTAGTCGCTGATGAGATGGAAACTCTGACTTACTTGAGATTCTTTCCGAGCCTCGAAGTGAAAGCAAAATTGGGGCAGGGTCAACCCTACCACTTTGTTGTGGGAACCAAATCGAGATCTCTCGCGAGCGAAATGAGTTACTGGTTCCAGCGGGCCGCTCGCCGAGGGGAAATTGGGCGTATCAAAGATCGCTACATGACTCATCTCGAAGAACTTTCTATTCAAGACCAATCTAAATTCTTTCGCTCGTTAAGTTCTCAGCTCGATTCCTACAAAAAGAATTTCAAAAAGTCGGCCAAAGAATTCAGTCTCCCTTGGCAACTCGTAGCTGCTGTTGCTTACCAAGAATCTCACTGGCAACACGACGCTGAGTCTTTCACGGGCGTCAAAGGACTCATGCAGCTCACTCGCGACACTGCGGAATACGTGGGCGTGGAAGATCGACTGGATCCTGTACAAAGCATTTGGGGTGGAGCCAAGTATTTGCGCTACCTTTTGGATAAGCAGCCCAAGGATCTTCCTTTTCGTGAGCGGTTGGCCCTCGCGCTGGCCGCTTATAATGTCGGCGTGGCTCATCTCAGCGATGCTCAGGCCTTGGCTGAGAACCTTGGGAAAGATCCCTATTCATGGAAGGACTTGAAAACTGTTCTTCCGCTGCTTTCTGATCCCACCTATTACGATGAGCTCAAATATGGCCCGGCCCGTGGACAGGAGCCTGTGGATTTTGTTCACCGAGTCCTCGGATTCTATGACCTGATGACGATCAAAATCTAATGTGATCTCAAACTGATATCACTGATGACTATTCCATCGCTAGCGCTGACGAGAAGAAGCCGCCGATCCGGAAGCGGGGATTTTATTTCAAGAGTAATCTTCCAAACCAAGACTGATTTTCCCATACTGACGTTATAAACAACTGGATCCCTCGGAGCTTCAGCCACTGTCACAC
>JBKCXY010000217.1:0-18103 GCA_046315835.1 Pseudobdellovibrionaceae bacterium
CTCACAATCAGTACCAGATAGATCTTGGTCTGAATTCGCAGGACAAGATGATCAGCTTTTTGTTCTCTCTTTCTGAAAACTCTGATGCCACCGCAGACTATCCTTTTCTTGTTTCACAGCTCGAGTACTGGGCTCAAGACCCGTCTCAAAATCTGGACACCAGCTCAAAAGCGGCCCCAACAGGCAACGCTGCTTCCCGTAAACTCTCCCAAATTAACATTCTGCCTGATCAATTTTCGGTTTTTGAATTCAACTGCTCGATCGACTCTGTGTCAGTAAATCCCAAAGATGCTCTGAAATTTAAAATGTCAAATCTCGACGTGACAGAGCTTCACTTACATCCGTTAGTTGAAGCCCCCAATAAAGTCTCCGTCGATGTTAGATGTGCCGGTCAGAGCTACACTCTTCAGCTAGAAGTTTCTCCCAACAAAGCTCAAATTTATACTTTGATTGACGATACCTTTTCAAGCAAAGCAACCCAGCTTACAAACCAGCTGGGTTCCCACTCCTCACAAAAGGGCTATCCAACTAAAAAGATAGAGCCCAGCCTTGACCGTAAAATCAAATCTGAACTCGGCTTTATCATCGAAGATTAATTATTAATTATTGATTATTGATTATTAATTTTTGATTATTGATTATTAATTTTTGATTATTGATTATTAATTTTTGATTATTGATCATTAATTTTTGATTATTGATCATTAATTTTTGATTATTGATTATTGATCATTGATTAGATTTTGAGAGCTGTGTTTTGAATCTGAACATCAACACTGGATTTCAAAGAAACCGTCAGACCAAAGGTGGTTCCAAATCCCACTTTGGACGTGAGTTCTAATGATCCACCATGGGACTCAAGAATCTGCTTCACTGTGTAGAGACCCAACCCATGCCCTTCAGATTTTCCAAATGAAAAACCTGGCTTAAAAATGCTCTCCTTGATCTGATCCTCGATCCCTTGCCCGTTATCGCTGACTTCGATAAAAATATCTTGAGCTCTCTTCCGGAAAGCCACTCGGATCTGCAGCTTCGAACCAGGCCTTGCGGCTTCGCAACTATTCTGAACCAAATTGAGAAGCACTCGGTAAAGATCACTCATCTCTATCTGAAGTTCTTCAGTCAAATCCTTACCCACACAGTTGAAATCAACCTCTGGATACCTCAATTGAAACTCAGACAGCAGTGACTGAATCAGAGCCTTTAAATTATAGCTCTTCCCATCACTGACACTGACTCCATCACTTTCTCTTGCGCTCCCACTAGCACCGCTTGCAATCCTTTCAGAATCACTCTTGCTAATACCAGCACCACTTGCGATCCTTTCAGAATCACTCTTGCTAGCACCAATTTTATTTTCTCCAGGACTGGTTGCACTTTCCCGAGCCCCAATTGTGCTGGAAGACTTACCTACCTCTGACTTCCTTAATAGACTTCGGGAAATTTCGCGCACTCTTTCGATCGCTGATTCCAGCACCGTCAGTTCTTTCAGCCCAAGATGACCTTCTTTGGATAAAGAAGAAACCACCATCAAAGCAGACAGCGGAGACTGCAGATCATGCGCCAATTGCCTAGCCTGGAGGATATTTTTCTTCTCAGTTTCTAGCAGCAGCTGAGTCCTTCGTAAATGCTGGGTCTGCTGTTCCTTTTCCAACTCCAATTGAACTTCATTTCGTAGACGAACCAGGATCAGATTGAAAGCTCCCAAGGCTAAAACCAACACAACCAAAAATAAAGGTGATAGTAGAGCCATCGAAAAGATGGACCCTTGATCAAAACAGTATCTCACCTCAGCAATTTTCATTAAGCCTTGATGCAAAGTCAGGAGGTGACTCGCCTCACATCGTGAATCATTGATCAAATAAGTCTTTCCTGAGTATCTCAGCTCCAAACTTCCCACGGCTGATGAGATATCTTTTACTGACAGAATTTTTTCTATCGCCTGATGAATTCCATCCTCTCCTGCAGAATTTCTCTCGGAACTTCTCTCAAAATTTTTCTGAGGCTCTTGAATCAAATCCTGTACGATGGACTCTTCCCAAACTGTGAGATACCGAGTGAAAGTGGCCTCTTGTTCCGAGAGAATCAGAAAATAGCTGCCAATCATCGAGCTCAAGATGACGAACAAGATCCCACTGAGCCATTTTAAACCCATGATTTGATAGATATTCTTGAATCGACCCAAAACACCCATAAGGTCGACATAGTAAATTTTAAGTTCTCTGATTAAAACTGTCAGGATTCTGACAGGTAATTCTTACCAAAATCAGGGCTTCAACAGAGATCTCATGTACTCTATAGCTTCGGGTGTGGCCCAATCAATAGATCCAATGATCTTTCTTGCTAGCTTATGCTCACGATCGGCCACAAATGACTCTGGCAGCCGATCTGCACTGTACATTGTCCCAAGGCTACGATCATGGTCCCAAATCACATGAATATTTGGATTCTCACCTTTCGGAAATGCCTTCAGGAATGATTGCATTTCCTCTTCGGAGCTATCCTGAGAAATAGCAATGAGCTGAACTTCGCCTTTCATCTCCTCGATGAGTTTCACCATGGAGGGAAACTCCTCCACACAAGGCCCGCACCAGGAGGCCCAAAAGTTGACAATGACAGGCTTTCCTTGGAACTGACTTAACTGAATTTTTTGCCCCCGAGTCGACACACCAGAAAAATCAGGAAGCCCCTTTTTCTCCATGGATTCAATCAATTTCAAGCGACGATCACCTTCTTCAGAAAGTGTAATTTTACCCCAGTACCCAAATAGAAAGAAAAAACCAACTGCGACAACTGCTGTGGCTAAAAGAGCCTTCAAATAAATTTTCATGATTCAAAACTACCACCACAAGAACGATCCAACAATTCGATATATTCGCAATTAATCTTCAAGAAAGTTAATCACTCTGTTTAAAAACTCATACTGTCATACTGTTATACTGGTCATACTGTTATACTGGTCATACAAAAGAAAAAAGGGACTCTTTCCAGAGTCCCTTTTTGAATCACATCTAAAAATTTCGTAAGCTTAAGCTCTCGCCGCCACTCTTGATTTCTTTTGCTGCTTCTTCGCTGCTATTTTTTTCCTTGCAGCAAGCGCACCAGCTTTGGTTTTTGGCTTAGCAGCAGTTTTCTTTTCTGCAGCTTTTTCGCCTTTTTTACCAGCTGACTTCTCAGTTGTGTCTGCTGATTTCTCCCAGTTATGGTCAACAAACTCCAAGAAAGCCATCTCGGCCTGATCACCAGGACGACGACCAATCTTGATAATTCTTGTGTAACCACCATTTCGAGAAGCCATTCTTGGTGAAATATCAGTCAAGATAGTGTTCACAGCAGTTTGGCTCGCCAGGCGAGACAACAACAATCTTCTTGCTGCCAAGTCTCCACCCTTACCAACTGTAATGGCCTTTTCGATGTGGCGTCTTACTTCCTTAGCTTTGTCCACAGTCGTAGTGATACGGCCATGCTCAACTAAAGAAACCATCAGTCCACGCAACAGCGCTTTTCTCGCTGTTGGCTTTCTACTAAAATGTTTTACTCTTCTGTTATGTCTACTCATAACTATTCTCCACTAAGTCTTAAATGACTTATTGTTGTTCGCGCTTCGATACAGGAGGAACATTTGGGTCCCATCCTGGAGGCGGCCATCCTTCAATCTTCATCCCAAGCCCTAAGCCCATTTCAGAAAGGATCTCTTTGATTTCATTCAAAGACTTTCTACCGAAGTTCTTAGTTTTCAGCATTTCAGCCTCAGATCTAACAACAAGTTCGCCGATGTATCTAATGTTTGCGTTCTTCAAGCAGTTAGCTGAACGAACAGACAGCTCAAGATCATCTACAGATCTGAAAAGATTGTCATTCAGGCTTGAATTTCTGTTCTCACGAGACTCTTCAACTGGCTCCATAGTCTCATCGAAGGTCAAGAAGATCTGCAATTGCTCTTTCATGATTTTTGATGAAAGTGCCACTGCTTCCTCAGGCTTCAATGAACCATCAGTCCATACTTCCAAAGTCAATGCATCGTAGTCAGTTCTCTGACCAACACGTGCATTTGAGACAGAGTAATTAACTTTACGAATTGGAGAGTGAAGCGCATCAACCGCAATGTATCCCACTGGATACTCTGCATTTCTGATCTCAGCAGCATCATAACCACGTCCAAAAGTTACCAAAATTTCTGCGCTGAAAGAGGCGTTTGCACCCAAAGTAGCAATGTGCTGCTCTGGATTCAGAACCTCAATCTTGTCAGAAGTAATGATGTCCGCAGCCGTGACTTTGCCAGGACCTTTTTTTGAAATTCTCAAAGTTTGTGGTTCAGAGTTGAACTGTCTGAAACGTACTTCCTTAAGATTCAAAATAATATCTGTCACATCTTCCAGAACATCTGGCAATGTCGTGAACTCATGAAGAACGCCTTCAAACTTCACAGCTGACACTGCAGATCCCATCATTGAACTTAATAGGATTCTTCGAAGAGAGTTCCCCAAAGTCACACCAAATCCTCTTTCAAGAGGTTTGATGGTAAACTTGGCGTACTCCTCTCTCAAAGACTCTTTATCAACTTCGAAAGCCTTTGGTTTAATGAGATCACGCCAAAATTTGTAATAGTGCTCTTGCATATTCTTGCCCCCAAAAGCTCAGTTTATCTTGAATAGTATTCTACGATCATGTTCTCTTCGACTGGTAATGTGACATCTTCACGCTTCGGTGAATCTTTCACACTGCCTTTGAAAGCACCATGATCTACTTCTAACCATGCAGGGATCTGTCGGCGAGAAACAGCCTGAACAGCAGTCAAAACTTTGTTCATTTGTCTGCTCTTCTCAGCAACTTCAACAACATCACCCTTTTTCACCGCATACGAAGGAATGTTCAGAGTCTTACCATTCACCAAAATATGCTTGTGACCCACGATCTGACGAGCTTCTCTGCGAGAGTTCGCAAAACCCATTGTGTAGACCACGTTATCAAGTCTCATCTCAAGACCATTCAAAAGACCAGTCCCTGTGATTTCTTTTGAGCGATCTGCAGATACGAAAATCTTATGGAACTGCTTCTCAGACAAGCCATAGTAGCGCTTTGCTTTTTGCTTTTCACGCAACTGCAATGCGAACTCTGAGAATTTCAATCTTTGCTGACCATGTTGTCCTGGAGGATATGGTCTTCTCTCAAATGCGCACTTGTCTGTATAACAGCGATCGCCCTTGAGGAAGAGTTTCATGTTCTCTCGACGGCACAACTTGCAAACTGAATCGTTAATGCAACTCATGTCATTACTCCTTAATTAAATACGACGTCGTTTAGGAGGACGACATCCGTTGTGAGGTACTGGTGTAGTGTCTTTCAGCGAAAGAACGCGCATTCCAGCTGCAGCTACAGCTCTGATTGCTGGCTCTCTTCCTGCCCCTGGTCCTTTGAGGTAAACATCAACTGATCTCATTCCCGCATCCATCGCCTTCTTAACAGCATCTTCAGCAGTTACTTGAGCAGCAAATGGAGTTCCTTTTCTTGAACCTTTGAATCCAAGCATTCCAGCTGTGCACCAAGAGACAGTGTTTCCTGCGGGGTCAGTAATTGTCACATGGACGTTACCAAAACCAGCATTGATGTAACAGTTCCCCTGAGGAACGTTTCGCTTAATTTTCTTCTTTACGACTTTATTTTTTTCAACATTCATGGCTAAACCCGATCCTTAATTAGACAGCTTTTTTCTTGTTAGCTACCGTCTTACGAGGACCTTTACGTGTACGAGCATTCGTACGCGTTCTTTGTCCACGAACAGGTAAACCTTTTCTATGTCTTGTTCCACGGAAACAGTTCAAGTCCATCAAGCGCTTGATTGCCATTCCGATATCTCGTCTCAAGTCACCTTCAATTTTGAAACTACTTTCAATAATTGAACGAATTCTTGCAACGTGATCATCAGTCAGTGCATCTGTACGCATTGTTGCTGGAATACTTGCTTCTTTACAAATTTCCATTGCGCGAGACTTACCGATTCCGAACAAATATGTGAGAGCAACTTCAACTCGTTTATTTCGAGGAAGGTCAACACCCGCAATACGTGCCATAACTAGCCCTGCCTTTGCTTGTGCTTAGTGTTTTCGCAAATGACTCTAATGACGCCCTTGCGCTTAATAATCTTGCACTTGTTACAAATTTTTTTAACAGAAGGTCTTACTTTCATAAGCCTACCACCACTCCAACTGAGCTAAAAAGCTCGTAAATATATGTTATTGCTAATATTTTATAAAATCCGAGGACTCACCAAAAATATTAGCGGGTCAAGCTAACATCGCAACATTCAGATGTCCAGCACTGAAAATAACTTTTATGCCAACAGACTTCGAATAGCTTCAAAGACCTGTCCAGACTCTCTATTTCCAGAAACTTCTACATACTTCCCGTTGTCTCGGTAATATCCACGAAGAGGCAGGGTGTTTTCTTCGTAGGTTTTCAATCGAGTAGCAATCACATCCTCTTTGTCATCATTTCTCTGAACAACTTGCCCAGAACACTGATCACAAACTCCCGCCTCTTTTGGTGGCTTAGAGTGGATATGATAGACAGCCCCACAAGACTGACAAACTCTTCGACCTGTTAATCGTTCAAGGAGCTCCTCTTTAGGCACCTCGAGAAAAATGGCCTTCCCAATAGACAAATTGTTCACCTGAAGCATCTTCCCTAAAGCCTCAGCCTGAGCAACAGTCCTTGGAAAACCATCCAGGATAAACGATTTCCCTTTTAAACCTTTTAAAACTTCTTCAACCATTCCAATTACGATCGAGTCAGGAACTAAGTCCCCACGATCCATATAGCTCTTTGCCGCTAAACCCAACTCTGTTGAATTTTTAATTGCTGAACGGAACAAATCTCCAGTTGAGATTTGAACCATACCCAACTTTTCCATGAGCATTGCTGACTGAGTTCCTTTGCCAGCACCAGGAGCTCCAAACAAAATAATGTTCAAAACTGAACCCTCCGGCTCCTAATCTTGGTTCCCTTCAGCAGGCCCTCATACTTTTGACTAATCAAATGTGATTGGACTTGCTGGGTCGTATCTAAAGCAACGCCCACCAAAATGAGCAAGCTTGTACCCCCGAAGTAAAAAGGAACCTTCGCCATACTTATAAGAAGGCCTGGCAGAACGCATACAGCACTCAGATAAATCGCACCGCCAACATTAACCCGATCTAAAACTCTCTGGATGTACTCTGCAGTCGACTTCCCAGCACGAACCCCAGGAATAAAACCACCATACTTTTTGAGATTCTCAGAAACTTCATTTGGATTAAAAACAATCTCTGTGTAGAAAAACGCAAAGAAAATGATCAGAGCTACAAACAGGATGTTATAAATAGTCCCAGCTGGGCTGAGTGCATCTTGCAATGCCTTCAACCACGGCGTCTGTACGAACTGAGCCATTGTCGCTGGAAACATCAACAAAGAACTCGCAAAAATAGGCGGAATAACACCTGAAAAATTGATCTTTACTGGTAAATGACTTGAAGGAGTAGACATGCTTTGCATGCCAGCACCACGTTGAGAGTATTGAACTGGAATCCTTCGTTGCGCCACTTCCATGTAAATGACAGCCGCAATAATCAAAACCATAAATGCAATCAAAGCAAGGATGACTGCCACTGACATTTCGCCATTCTTTAAAAGATTCCAAAGTGCCTGGGCTCCTGTTGGAATGCTCGCAGCGATACCAGTGAAAATGATCAACGAAGTACCATTTCCAATCCCTCGCTCAGTGATCTGCTCACCCAACCACATAATAAAACATGTTCCTGCCGTCAGAGTAATCACAGTCATCAACTGAAAGGGAACAAATCCCACGTTTGCAGCGATAACCAATGGTCGACCATCGGGGCTTGCAGAATTCATCAACCAAGTACTGATCCCGTAACCTTGAACAACGGCCAAAACGACCGTGGCATATCTGGTATATTGATTAATCTTTCGTCGCCCATGCTCCCCTTCTTTTTTGAGAGCCTCAAGATATGGAACCGCCGATGTTAATAATTGAAAAATGATTGAGGCAGAAATGTAAGGCATGATTCCCAATGCAAAGATTGAGAATTGCGCTAACGCACCACCCGTGAAGGTATTAAAGAGTCCAAAAATACCCTGGCTCTGGGCCTGGAAGAAGGCCATTACAGCATTGCTGTCTACACCAGGAGTGGGAACGTGAACCCCCACCCTGTAAACGGCAAGCATTGCCAAAGTAAAAATAATTTTCTTTGCTAAATCAGAACCTTTTGTTGCTTCACCGATGTTTGCCACTATTAGATGACCTCTGTTTTGCCGCCTGCAGCTTCAACTGCCGCTTTGGCTGCGTTGCTAAATTTGTGCGCTTTCACTGTTAATGACTTAGTCAACTTGCCTTTAGCCAAGATCTTAACTGGGAAAGCATGAACAATTCCAGCTTCTTTCAGGCTTTCAGGAGTCACAACACCAGACAACTTTTCCAGCTGCTCCAAATTTACCACTGAATACTTTGTTTCAAACTGTGTATTGTTGAATCCAAACTTAGGTAAACGACGGTGCAAAGGAGTTTGTCCACCTTCGAATCCGCGACGAACTTTACCGCCCGTGCGAGCCAACTGTCCTTTGTGTCCCTTACCTGCCGTCTGACCCAAACCAGATCCACGACCTCTACCCAATCTTTTTGGGTAGTGAGTTGATCCTTCTGCTGGAGCCAATGTTGATAATGTGCTCATAAATTACCTCTGAACTTGAACATCAACAAGATGTTGAATTTTCATCACCTGACCTCGGTTGGCTGGATTATCAGCCACAGTCACAGAGTGATGTCGTTTTTTTAACCCCAATGCTTCAATTGTTCGCCTCTGAGACTGAGTACAACCAATCGGAGACTTCACTAATGTCACAACAAATGTCTTTGCCATAAATTCTCCTTAGTCCACTGCAATCTGCAGTTGTCTGAGGCCATCAAGAGTAGCTCTCACAGCATTATGAGGATTTCTAGTTCCCACACATTTTGTGAGGATATCTTTAACACCTACCGATTCAAGAACCGCACGAACAGCGCCACCAGCAATAACGCCAGTACCTTCGGCTGCAGGCTTCATGATGACTTTAGCAGCTCCGAACTTTCCAACCACTTCGTGGGGGATAGTTCCGTTCTTCAATGCCATACTTCGGCAGCTTTTCTTAGCAGCACGACTTGCTTTACCGATAGCTTCTGGAACTTCTCCAGCTTTACCAGTACCAAATCCAACTTCGCCAGTCTGGTTTCCAACAACCACTAAAGCAGCAAAGGAGAATCTTCGGCCACCTTTTACAACCTTCGTTACTCGGTTGATGGCAACAACTCTTTCTTCAAATTCACTAGTTTGTTTTTCCACCTATGATCTCCTTAAAATTTCAATCCAGCTTCACGGGCACCTTCAGCAAGAGCTTGAACGCGTCCGTGATAGATAAACCCATTTCGATCAAAAACAACGTTCTCAATCTTCTTGGCCTTTGCCGCTTTAGCGATTTCTTGTCCAACCAACTTAGCCAATGCTTTACCGCTCTCATCTGACTTCAAAGTGACCGAGCTCGCTGCTGCCAGCGTTGTTCCAGTCACATCATCGATGATTTGGGCGTACATATGCTTAGCACTTCTGAAAATAGAGAGTCTTGGACGGCCGTCCGTTCCAACGACTTTCTTTCTCACTCTGACCTTTTTTGTCAGTCTTGCCACTACTCGCTCTGAGGTCTTTTTTCTAAATTTGAGTTTCATACTTCACCTTTTACTTTCCAGCTGACTTTCCAGCTTTACGACGAATATGCTCGCCGCCGTATCGCACACCTTTTCCGAGGTACGGCTCAGGTGGTCGGAAGCTTCTGATCTTAGCAGCAACTTGCCCAACGAGCTCTTTGCTTGCACCCATCACAGAAATGTTAGTCTGTTTATCGACCTTAATCTCAATGCCTTCCGGGATGTCGAAAATTACAGGATGACTAAAGCCCAAAGCCAATTCGAGTTTTTTGCCAGATACGTTAGCTCTGTATCCAACCCCATGAAGCTCAAGAGTTCTTGTGAAACCCTGTGATGTTCCAGTGACTGCATTCTGGATCAAAGCTCTGTACATCCCATGAAGAGATTTCGCTTCCTTTGTCTCAGAATTTCTCACAAGAACGATCTTCTTTCCTTCAACTTTTGCAGAGACCTCAGGTCTCAACTTAATTGTAAGGTTAGCTTTTCCTGCCTTTACATTCACTTCATTTGCCGGAGTCACCGACACCTGAACTTTATCGTCAAAATAAACTGGTGACTTTCCAATACGTGACATATTTCACCTACCAAATCTTACAGATGAGTTCGCCACCCAAGTTCATCTTTTGAGCTTCATCTCCGCTCATTAGACCTTTGGATGTGCTTAAAATTGATGTTCCCAAACCGGATCGGACCACTGGGATCTCTGTAGACTTCACGTAAACGCGTCTTCCAGGACGACTCACTCGAGTTATGGAATTAATGGCATGCTCACCAGATTCACTATATCTCAAGTAAACACGCATCACTCCCTGCTTCGAGTCCTTTGCCACTTTATAGCTTCGGATCAAACCCTTCTTAGCCAAAATTTCGGCCAATCCAGCTCTCAGTTTAGAAGCTGGAATATCCACCTTCTCGTGACGAGATGCACCTGCGTTTCTAATTCTTGTCAAAAATTCTGCAACTGTATCCATCTTTATCTCCTACCAGCTGGCCTTTGTTACGCCAGGAAGAAGCCCTGCCAATGCAAGCTCTCTAAACTTCATTCTGGATAATCCAAACTTTCTATAATTCCCACGAGGACGCCCTGTGAGCTCACATCTTGTTCCCCAACGGCTTGAAGAAGTATTCCGAGGCAAAGCCTGAAGCTTCTTACGAGCTTCATTTCTTTCTTCCTCAGTTAACTTCATATCCACTGCCTTTGCTCTCAATTCATTTCTATGAGCAAAGTACTTCTTGGCTGTAGCTTTCTTTTTGTTGTTTTTCTCGATACTTGCTTTACGTGCCAATTTACACCTCGATTACTTTCTGAAAGGCATTCCCAATGCCTCAAGCAGAGCTTTTCCGTGAGCATCGTTCTCTGCAGTTGTACAGATTGTGATATTCATTCCGCGAACCTTATCTACTCTTTCGTAGTTAATCTCAGGGAAAACAATCTGCTCTTTAAGTCCCATATTGTAGTTACCACGGCCGTCGAAACCTTTGTTAGGTAATCCACGGAAGTCTCTCACTCGTGGAAGTGCCAAAGTGTTCAATCGATCAAGGAAAGCCCACATTCTTTCTTTTCTCAGAGTCACTCGAACGCCCAAAGGAATTCCAGCTCTCAATTTAAAGTTAGAAATAGCTTTTTTAGCCTTTGTGATAACGGCCTTCTGACCAGTGATCGCTGTGATCTCATCAACCACAGAGTTCAAAATCTTCGGATTCTGAACCGCGTCACTTGTCGTTACGCTAATAATGATCTTGTCCAGGTTTGGAACCTGCATAGGGTTTTTTAAGCCCAATTGCTTGGTCAAGTGAGGTACGATTTCTTGTCTATACTTTTCTTTCAATCTGTTCATACTTCGTCTCCCTTAGAGAACTTCTGGAGCCAGAGAAACAATTTTCACAAACTGTTTTGCTCTCAACTCTCTTGCTACAGGTCCAAAGATACGTGTTCCCACTGGCTCTTTAGCGGCATTAATCAAAACTGCAGCATTGTCATCAAAACGGATGTAACTTCCATCTGGACGGCGCAATTTCTGAACAGTTCTCACAACAACAGCTTTAGCGACATCACCCTTTTTCAACTTTGCAGTTGGAAGAGCTTCTTTAATAGAAACGACAACGATATCACCGATCTGTGCATATCTCTTTTTAGAGCCACCCAGAACCTTGATACACATCAACTCTTTCGCTCCAGAGTTGTCCGCAACATTCATTCTACTTTGCATCTGAATCATAAGATCCCCTAACCCTTTGTCGCTTCTACGATTTCAACAAGTTTAAATCGCTTGGTTTTGCTGAGTGGGCGCGTTTCTCGGATTCTTACTGTATCACCAACCTGTGCTTTATTGCCCTCATCGTGAGCCTTAAACACAGACGTGCGCTTCATGTATTTTCCGTACTTTGCGTGTCTTACCATTCGATAAACAAGAACGGAGATCGTCTTGTCCATCTTGTTGCTGATAACCTCACCAACAACCTCAATTTTTCTTCCTCTAGAATTCTCAGTACTCATACCGCCACCTCAGATTACTTGCTTTTCGCAGCAAGTGCTGTGTTCAATTTCGCAATATCTTTTCTCAGAAATCTGATAACAAGAGGATTGCTCAGCTGACCAAGTTCATTCTTCATTTTTGCTTCGAAAAGCTCTTGAGTTATGGCAGCTTTTTTCTTCTTCATTTCACTCAAACTTAAATCTTTTACGTCGGAAAATTTCATAAACTACTCCCTCACCAGAAATCTTGTTTTAAAAGGAAGTTTGTGAGCAGCTCTCAAGAAAGCTTCTTGTGCTTGCTCTTTTGTCACTCCGTTCATTTCAAACAAAATTCTTCCTGGCAATACTCTAGCAACCCAAAACTCTGGATTACCTTTACCAGATCCCATTCGCACTTCTTGTGGCTTCTTAGTTACTGGTACGTTCGGAAACACACGGCACCAGATCTTTCCACCACGCTTAATACTTCTTGAAATTGCAATACGGCCTGCTTCTAACTGACGAGCTGTCAGACGACCTTCTTCAGTGGCCTGTAATGCAAAGTCACCAAAATCGATGCTTGAGCCACGAGTTGCAACGCCGCGAGCTCGCCCAACAAACTGTTTTCTATGTTTTACTCTTTTAGGACTTAACACGACCAGCCTCCTCAACCTCACGAGCAGAAAGCACATCACCTTTGTAGATCCATACTTTCATACCGATAATTCCGTAAGCCGTTAAAGCTTCAGCAGTTCCGTAATCAATGTCAGCTCTCAATGTGTGCAAAGGTACTGACTTCTCGTTGTACCATTCAGAACGAGCAATCTCAGCACCGTCAAGACGACCAGAAACTCTGATCTTGATCCCACGAACGCCGCCCTTGATCGCAGCTGCAATTGACTTCTTCATTGCTCTTCTCCAAGAGATTCGCTTTTCAAGCTGAAGAGCAATGCTTTCTGCAACAAGCTGAGCATCAACGTCAGGCTTTCTTACTTCTTGGATACTAAGAAATACTTCATTTGGAGTTTGCTTTTGCACTTCTGCCTTCAAAGCATCAATTCCAGTTCCCTTTTTCACGATGACAACACCAGGTCGAGCCGTGTGAATGATAACTTTCACTTTTTTAGCAGCTCTTTCGATCTCAATTTTTGCGACTCCGGCATGCTTAAGCTTCTTACGAAGATAGTTTCTCAGCTTGATATCTTCATGAAGATTCTCAAAGTACATCTGGCCCTTTGCGTACCAGCGAGAGTCCCAAGTTCTAATTACGCCCAATCTTAACCCTACTGGGTTTACTTTTTGTCCCACGATCTACCTCTCGTCCAATACTACGTTGATGTGACTCATTCTCTTCCGAACGCCAGTTGCTCGCCCTTGTGCTCTGGGGCGAAAGCGCTTCAACACAGGCCCTTGGTCAACGTAAACTGTTTTTACATAGAGCTTGTCGAGATCGATTGTTTTCTTTTGATCAGCATTTGCTACTG
Source organism: Pseudobdellovibrionaceae bacterium (assembly GCA_046315835.1). Classification (GTDB taxonomy): domain Bacteria; phylum Bdellovibrionota; class Bdellovibrionia; order Bdellovibrionales; family Bdellovibrionaceae; genus JAJTIC01. Next base: position 13,673 of record JBKCXY010000217.1, read on the forward strand.
CTGACTCAATCAGCTTTTTCAGCAAAGTTGCCGTCTTCTTGTTGAGGAAAGTCAGAGTCTTGATTGCATCAGACACGTCTTTTCCTCTGACCATATTTGCAACGAGTCTTGCTTTTTGCTCTCCGACTCGTGCGTATTGCAAGCTAGCTTTTACTTCCATAATTCACCAACTACTTTTTTGCAGCAGCGCCGGCTGCTGGAGCAGCTTTTTTCTCTGCATGCCCGTTAAATGTTCTTGTAGGAGCAAACTCACCAAACTTGTGCCCGATCATATTCTCAGTCACATAAACAGGAACAAACTTACGTCCATTGTGTACGGCGAAAGTTAATCCTACTGCTTCTGGAAGAACTGTAGATCTGCGCGACCAAGTCTTGATCACTTTTTTGTCATTTTTTTGAATCGCATGGTCGATCTTTTTCATCAGATGGAGATCGATAAATGGACCTTTTTTAATTGAACGTGCCACGGCCTACTCCTACTTTCTTCTCTTCACGATTGAGGAATCAGTTCGTTTATTATGTCGGGTCTTGTATCCCTTACAAGGCTGACCCCAAGGCGTTACTGGGTGATGTCCTTTACCCACACCCTCACCACCACCCAATGGGTGATCGATCGGATTCATCGCCATACCTCTCACTCCAGGTCTGATACCTCTCCAACGAGACCTACCAGCTTTACCCAATGAGATGTTCTCATTATCAGTGTTTCCGACCTGACCAACTGAAGCCTTACATACAGAAAGTACGAGCTTCACTTCGCCAGAAGGCAAACGAACCTGACAGTATTTTTCTTCTTTTGACACCAGAACAGCTCCAACACCAGCACCACGTGCCAACTGTGCACCTTTACCTGGGCGAACTTCCACATTGTGAATCGTTGTACCAACAGGGATAGCGTAGAGCGGAAGTGCATTTCCTGGCTTGATATCTGCTTTTTCAGAAGAGATAACAGTATCTCCTACGTTGAGACCGATTGGAGCAACAATGTACGCCTTGGTTCCATCAGCATAAACAATCAAAGCAATGCGAGAAGTACGATTTGGATCGTACTCGATAGCAGCTACTTTTGCTGGAACATCGATTTTAGTTCTTTTGAAATCAACCAAACGGTAGCGTCTCTTATGACCACCGCCAAAGTGACGCATTGTGATTGCACCTGTGTTGTTTCGCGCTGATGACCGCTTCATTGGTTCCGTCAAAGACTTCTCAGGCCGAGCCTTCGTGATCTCTTTGAAGTCAAAACCAGTAACCTGTCGAAGCGCATGAGATCTTGGATTATATGTCTTGATACCCATGACTATACCCCTTCAAACAAAGCGATCTTCTCGCCTGCAGCTAATTTTACAAATGCCTTTTTGAAATATGGAGCTTTGCCCATTCCAAACTTAGTCATCTTTCCACGACCCCGACCCAAACTAGTTCTTACTGCTTCAACCTTCACTTTGAAGTTCTTTTGAACAGCATTTCTGATCTCAGTTTTTGTAGAATCAAGATCCACTTCGAATACATAAACACCAGCCGCATTGTGGAGAGTGTTTTTCTCAGTAATGAGCGGTTTTCTAATTACTTGTTTCATAAATTACTCCGCCTGCATTCTTTCTACGATTTTTGCTACTGCGTCTTTCGACAGAATAGCGTGATCGTACTTGAGCAAGTCATAAACATTCAGACCATTGATATCGGCCAACTTATAAGTGGGTAAGTTCTTAGATGCTCTCTTAAGATTCTCAGTCGGAGCACCATTTACCAAAACAGCTTTCTTAAGACCGAAAGTCTTCAGCTGCTTCGCCAATTCACCAGTCTTTCCTTTTGATTCCATTGAGTCGACAACGTAAAGACGGCCTTCTTTAGCAAGATGAGAAAGCGCCATTTTCAAAGCTAACTTTCTGATCTTTTTAGGAAGCGAGTACTCATAGGAGCGAGGCACTGGACCAAACAACTTCGCTCCACCAGGCATCAAAGGCGATCTGCTAGAACCCTGACGGGCATTACCAGTTCCCTTTTGTTTGAACGGCTTGACCCCGCCACCGCTAACGAGTCCTCTAGTCTTAGTCATCGCAGTTCCCTGGCGACGACTAGCCAACTGCCACTTCACAACTTCATGAAGAACAGCCTGCTTGACTTCAACAGCGAATACTTCTGGAGCTAAATCGATGGTAGATACTTTTTCTTTTTTCCAATTTAATACATTTACGCTCGCCATAATTAACCCCTTACCAGCTTCACAAGAGAGTTTCTTGCGCCTGGAACTGGTCCCTTGACCATCACTACGCCTTCAGATTGCAGAACCTCAACAATCTCAACATTCTTTACAGTGATAGCTTCATCCCCGTAGTGACCTGGGAATCGCTTACCCGGCATCACCCGACCTGGCCATGTTCTGTTACCGACTGAGCCTGGTCTTCTATGAAACTTAGAACCGTGAGATGCAGGGCCTCCTGCAAAATTCCAACGCTTCACTGAGCCCGCGAATCCGTGCCCCTTTGATCGGCCAGTAATTTTAACAACATCGCCCTTTTTCAAAGAGTCGATCGATACTTGAACGCCAACAGCTGCATCAGCAACTGGAGCTTCCAAGCGGATTTCTCGAGACAATTGAGCTCCGTTCTCAAATCCAGCGCTTTTCGCATGGCCCTTGAGAGCCTTAGAACCATTCTTCGCCTTAGATGGTCGGCATGCGATCTGAACCGCATCATATCCATCAGAATTTTTTGTTTTAACTTGTGCAACAACCCAAGGCTCGTATCGTAAAACTGTGACAGGAACTGCTTCGCCCTGCTCATTGAAAACTGTCGCCATTCCTTCTTTGAAGGCGAACAATCCGTTCAGCTTTACTCCGCCAGAGGATGCTGCTGCATCGGTGGCATTCTCTTTATTCTCCACAACTTTCTCCTGTTCTGTGGGCTCTACTGGATAGCAGAGAGTTTAATTTCTACGTCAACACCCGCCGATAAATCGAGTTTCATCAATTGATCAATGGTCTGCTGAGTTGGTTCTAAAATATCAAGCATGCGCTTGTGAGTTCTGATCTCAAATTGCTCACGAGATTTTTTGTCGGCGTGAGGAGATCTCAAAACTGTATAACGATTGATTCGCGTTGGAAGTGGAATTGGACCAGCCACTTTCGCTCCTGTTCTACGAGCTGTTTCAACGATTTCTTTCGTCGACTGATCTAACAGTTTGTGGTCGAAAGCTTTCAATCTGATTCTGATCTTTTGACTCTGCATAAATTTTCCTAGTTCCTTCGTTAACTTGGTCAATCTTCTTTTTCTTCGTAAACAGCTGAAATCACTATCATCTTTGCGAGGCGATTAAGTTTTTCAGCGTTCAGGCGAAACTATCCCATCACCACCAAAACCCGTCTCAAATCGCATATACTTGATTTGACTGCAGTTTTGTTGGCCGTTACCGCCTCGCCTGACGTAACAAGTGCGCAAATATGCAATAACAGAGAGATCAATGTCAAAAGGAAATAAAAAAAAATACAATTATTTTTGATGGTTTAGAGTGGCTTGAGCGCCGCTCCTGCTAAGCCCTTGAAATGCTTAGAATCTACCCATTCTTTGAAGAAGCTCATCCCGAACTTTAGGTGGAATTTCATAGTATTCTTTGAACTCCATTGAAAAACTTGCTCGCCCTTGCGTTAAGGATCTCAGGTCGGTGGCATAGCCAAAAAGGGTAGCCAGCGGAGCATCCGCGGAAATAATCTGACCGCCCCCGGCCTTAACACTCATCGAGTGAACCTTGCCCCTCCGTGAATTGAGATCGCCAACAACATTCCCGACAAAGTTATCCGGGCAGGTCACCTCAAGTTTGAAGACTGGCTCAAGCAAGACTGGCTTAGCGGCTCTTACGGCATCTCTTAATGCCAAGCTAGTGGCAGCTTTGTATGCTATCTCTGAAGCATTCTTCTCGTCCCGAAACTCAACCTTTTTGAGATTGGCTTTGAAATCAATAAGGCCATAGCTTGCGATAGGCCCAACCTCCGCCGATTCTCTAAATCCAGCTTCGATAGCTCTAAGGATATGAGCCGGTAGAGGCGTGACCCTTTGAACCGCATTAGCAAATGCTAAACCAGCTCCCCGTGACTGAGGCTCAACTTCTATTTCAACAAAAGCATACAGGTCTTCGCCCGCAATTTGTCTTTCATAAGTGTGAGAAGCTTGCCCTCGAGCACTAATTGTTTCCCGATAGGAAACTTGAGGCTTCCCTACATTCGCCTGAATCTTATGCTCCCTAAGCAATCGATCCACTAAAATTTCGAGATGGAGCTCGCCCATCCCCGACAGGAGAGTCTGTCCAGTTTCTGGATCATTTCTTAACCTCGCGGATGGATCTTCTTTCACGAGCTTCTCGAGTCCCGACATCATTTTGTCTTGATCCGCTGAGGACTTCGCCTCAACGGCAACACTGATCACGGGCTCAGGAAAC
>JBKCXY010000218.1:0-2452 GCA_046315835.1 Pseudobdellovibrionaceae bacterium
GTTCTAAGCTTGCGATAGCCGCAAGCGCCCTTCTTTTAGCTGCTTCGGCAGGTGCCATTGTGGGCGGCCTGAATCTTCTTTTAGGGCAAGTTTATGAGGCTTCTGATTTTTATGGAAATGGCGCGACAAACGTGGTGATCAATTCGGATAGCGTAAGTACTAATTGTCCCAGCGGAGTTGGACCGCACGGCCCGAGCACGCCCTGTATAATCAATCAAAATCGTGCTCGCGCGACATTAGTTACTGCCACTTCAATTAACTATGATAGTCTTTCTGGTTCCTTCATGGCTGGAGATACGGTCCTCGTGATTCAAATGACAGGCTCTGGTGCTGGCTCTTGGGAGTTTTCAGAAGTGGCCACTGATTCTGGAACTTCAATGACTTTGGTCGCTTCAAAAGCTCTGCGAAAAACTTATCTAGCGAATGCCACTCAAGTGATCAAAGTGGACGAGTTTAACAATGTCACGATTAATTCAGGTGGTTTCCTCACGTCACCAGCCTGGAATGGAACGACCGGCGGAGTCTTTGCGATGCAAGTCGCTGGAACACTCACGATGGATGATGGAAGCTCTAATCCAACCACCTGGCCCACTCAGAAGGTTCCTTCGCACATATCGATGGGTTACGTCAATGTCGCCGGATTCATGGGTGGCGTAGGCACCTTTGCAGCCCGTGGATTTCGCGGAAATAACGTCGTGGCGGGTGGTGAAGCTGCCTATGCGGGAGCTTCTGGTCAGTCCATTTCACCGGGATCCCATGAGTACCTCATAATGGGCGGAGGAAGCATTAACCACAGCTCTGCCTCGGCTGGTGGTGGTGTGGTGATTGTGAAAGCTAGGGCCACCGCCTTCAGTGGTCGGATTAGTGTTGCTGGAGCCGCAGCACCTGGGAACACTGGAGCTGTGAGTGGTGTTGCTTATCTCTCCTCAGCAAATATTGACTTATCAGATGCTACTTGTGGAGCATTCAATCTGAGCGGCGGAACTGGCGCGACTTCAGGTCCGATGGGTAGAGGTTTTGTGAATTACGGTAGGGATCCCGCGGCCGGAGACGGATCTATCAGTGCGGCTTGCTCTAACGTGGCGACGCTCTTTGGCGGAGCCTCGGGCACCATCCGCCGCTATCACTTGAAGTAATTCATGGTTCAGGAATTTAGAACCTCATGGCTTGGATCTGAGTTGAAGGTCAGTTGCTATGAGGAATCTCTCACAGAGTCCTTGCGCTGGATTGCCGAAGACTTTCCTTTTGGGGATGAGCTTCCAGTCCAACAAAAAGTTCATATTGAAATTCGCTCTTCTCAGGAACAGCCGCAGAATACTCATAAGGGCTTTCCCCTGTTTCGCACTCGCATGTGTCAGACCATAGGCATCTTAAGAAGGATCTGTGTTTACGATGAAAAGCACTGTGTGGTCTTATCCACCGCTCAAGATGCCACTGTTTTTGGCTCAGACCCGCAGTTCACTTCAGAAATTCTGTATTCACTGATTATGTCGCTTTGGGGAGAAAGCTTTGAGAGACTGGGATTTTTGCGCCTCCATGCTTCAGCTTGGGAACACAATGGCAAAGCACAAGTATTGTGGGGCCCGTCTGGGCTGGGCAAATCAAAGTGGACTTGGGATCTCCTCCAAAATAAGAATCTTGTTTTTGGAGATGAAATGGTGCTTTTTGATGGGGAAAGAATTTTCCCTTTCCCTATGCGCCTCGCTCTCAAAGAAGACATGCTTCCCCCTGGTGTTCCTCATCGAAAATTTCAGCGAAAGATTTTTGATGAAAAATTCTTACTGACAATCCCCAAAGAACTGATCGCGAGCTCGAAACCCATCGGGGATTTTTACCACCAAGGTCATCAGCTGAGTCTACTACTGTCTTTAGTTTTTGGGTTAGGACTGACGCAAATGTCAGAATTCTTTCTCCGAGGAAATAATATTCCTCTTCTTTTTAAACTCCTGATTCAAAGAACCTATCGATGCTTTCAGCTGCTGCCACATTTCAAGCCACGATCTTCTCTGCCTAAGCTCTTGCCTTAATGAAAGACTCTAATCATGAGGGGCCTTTAGCCGACTCCAAAACCTATTTGCTTGATTTGGACAACAACCAGAGCCATGATTTCCTGTAGGTTTACTAAGGACGGTTCAGTGGCTTTTATCTATATTTGGTTTTAATGGGAACAGATCAAAGAAAAGCCATTCTTTCTCTTTTTTTCATCACCGCCCTTGGGGCTGGTCTGAGATTTTTCCATCTCGCTCAGGACTCCTATTGGCTTGATGAAATGTTTTCCATCCATGTTGTTATGCAACCGGGCCTGAGCGCGCTTTTTTGGGACAACCACCCCTTCCTTTATCATTTGATCTTGAAAGTTTGGACTTACTTTTTTGGCTTCTTAGAATTCCCCACTCGCAGTTTGTCTGCTCTTCTGAGTACTGGCACCATTCCCCTCGCTGGTTTTTTGGGT
>JBKCXY010000219.1:0-13176 GCA_046315835.1 Pseudobdellovibrionaceae bacterium
GTCTCTGCGACCGCCTCAATGGAGCCAACGTTGACTTACGAAATCTGCGTGTTCGTTGGTGATTTCTGTTTCTTGTCAAACAAGAAACAGAAATTCCGTCCGATTTCCTTTTTTTCTCTATTGAGTTAGGTAGTGAGAGGACGGCGTTCTGCTGAAGGGACAGGATTATGAGTCAGTTGCATGAAATTAAGGCATGCAGTTCGAAACTCCTCAAGTTGGGTGCACCAATTTTCCCAGATTTTCTAGGCAATTTTGTTTTTCACTTCTTGAAGGGGGATCGGCAGATCAATCACGAAGGTGGTGTGAGTTTCATCAGGAAGGTACTTCAGTTCCCCGGAGTGCGCTTCAATCAGGCCTTTAGAAACACTCAAGCCGAGGCCGGTCCCAACACCGACAGGTTTGGTGGTAAAAAATGGATCCATTATTTTTTCTGCGATGTCTTCGGGAATACCGCGTCCGCTGTCTATGACCTTGATTTTCAATCGATCTCCAGTGACTTCAGCATGAAGATGAACCCACTTTTCTGAAAGATCTTTGATAGCGTGCATGGAATTATTGATGAGATTCAGGAAGACCTGGGTCAGTTGGGTGCTATTACAGTACAGACTCAAGCCTTCGGGAAAAGTGATTTTCAATTCAATCGCTTCAAACTTGAGTTTCTGATCGACCAGCGTCAAAGTGTCTTCAACAATCGAGGAGAAGATTTTGAGTTCGAATGGATCTTTCTCAGCATTTCTGGAAAAGTTTCTGAGGCCTTTGACGATTTTTACTATTCTTTCTGAAGTCGCTTCAATTTTGGCGAGCTCAGATTTTATTTTTTCCATATTTAAAGGATGCTCGCGGAGGGCTTTGAAAATAATTGAGACTCGCCCCGTAATAATTGCGAGAGGATTGTTGATCTCGTGAGCAACGCCACCCGCCATCTCTCCGAGCGATGCTAGTTTGGAGTTTTGTTGGAATTTGAGTTCCATTTTTCGAGCCTCGGTGATGTCCTGAATAAAACCATGCCAGAGCACGGAGCCATCTTCGAGGCGCTCCGGACGAGCAAATCCTTTGAGCCATCGTTCACCTTTTTTGGGGAGGCATACTCGGTAAGTATGTGACCACACGGAAAGTTCTGCCGCTGATTTTTCAATGGACTTACTGACTTCTGCCACATCTTTGGGATGAAGTCTGGTGAAGATCACAGAAGCATCTTGTGCCACCTCTTCGGGAGTAACTTCATAAATATCATTGATGGCTTCAGTGGCAAAAGGAAATGCCGAACGACCATCTGGAAATAGTTGGAATTGATAAATCACTCCTGGAACTTGCTCTGAGAGGCGAGAAATCTGGTTCTGAAAATCTTTTGTTTGCTTGAGTTCTCGGCGAAGGCGAAATTGGGCGACCACTTGCTCTGCCAAAATGTCGAGAGCTTTGAGTTGCTCTGGTGTCAGAAGCTTTGGCTTGTCATCAATAACACAAAGAGTTCCCAGGGCATGACCTTCGGCATCGATCAAGGGTACTCCCGCATAGAAGATCACTCGAGGGTCGCCAGTGACGAGTGGGTTATCCGAGAAGCGCTCATCTTTGGTTGAATCAGGAACCTGGAGGACCTGTTTGTCGTAGATGGCATGGGCACAAAAGGCCAGGTCTCGGGGAGTTTCTCGGGCATCAAGTCCATGATGAGATTTAAACCATTGCCGTTCTCGGTCAATGAGTGAAATCAGCGATATTTTTGTGCCACAAATTTGAGAAGCTAAATAAGTCAGATGATCATAAACTGTTTCTTCATCCGTCCCCACGACGCCATAAGAATCTAGAGCCTGTTGTCGCTGTTTTTCAGTGGTCGGTTTTGGAGCTGATTTCATAGGGAATATTTCGGAGAATTGAACGTGTTTAAGGAGTCGAGATTTAGGTGTGGTTATAAACTGAGGGCGTCTTAAATTTAAGAAATAAGTGAGCGATGATGTTTCTAGTGCTTTCATAAGTTTAATGTCCAAGCTCAGCGGTTTAAAATTTATAGACTCACTCGGCAATAGCTAGGTCATCTGGGCGAGAGTCCTGGCTTGGGTTGAATAGCCAGCAAAAGCGGGTCAGATCTAAATTTCCACCAGTTCTTAAGATTTGGTGAAGAGAGCTCTGTGAGCATAAAAGTAACTGAGAAAATATAGACCTCCATAGAAAATATGTTTTCAATTTGGTTATGGAGAACTCCTTAGAACTTCTGACCTTTTTGACAAAGGATGCAGCATTCATCGATGGTGACCAAGAGCAGTTTCTAAAACTTGCTTGTCGGTCATTTAGTGAGTTTCATCAGGTCAGTCGAGTGGGCTACTGGGACTACAGTTTTAGAGATCATTCACGAGATTGCTTCTCCTTTGCAGAGAATTTCGTCTTCAAATAAATTGATCGAAAGATACATTCTCGATGAGAAGCCACAAGAAGCACTCAGAAGATTGGAAATCTCAAATCAAAGCATTCAAAAAATATTTCTATTTTCAATTCGATGAGAGAAGTGATCCGCAGTGATTTAGGAACTCATGGAAAACAAGAAGACTATCAATTTTCGGCCATCATCGACGATCTTCTTTGTCTGATCGGCTTCAAGCTCGAGAAACATCAAGTTCACCTCAAGGGTGACGAAGTATTGCCAAGGCTCCAGCTGAGCCGCAACCGAGTTCGATTCCTTCAAATCATGACAAATCTGGTAAAGAATGCCATAAAAGCCATTCATCATCTCGAAGATCGCTGGGTTCTGGTGAGCTTTCGAGAGGACTCCAAGAATTTCTATTTTCAAGTCACTGACTCTGGAGCTGGGGAGATCTCTATTTAGTGACAACAGCTAAAAATACGTGTTTTGAGCTGTGACTTCCAAAAGATATCTCCTTAACTTGAGCTATTTATGAACAAGAAAAAGATAGCAATATCCCTCTTCATATTTAGGACTGTTGCAGTTGCTCTGATGCACGAATTTTAAGTATCAGATACCTGAGCCCAGAAAATGCAAAAAGCGAAACCGGCATTCCCAGTTTCGCTTTTAAAAAAGACCTGAACCTTCATTCTTGCGAAGGAGGTTCATATGTCGGACAAACAACCAAACCCGTTGACTGTTCGTCGTATTTTAATTTTTCTACAGGGGTTTCTCGGTCTAGTTTTACTGGTCCTAGAAATCCTGAGATTAGTGATCGAACTGACTCAGTAGAGCAAGGTCTCGTCCAACGTGTTCAGGACCATTGATGGGCATTTTACCCAATGAAGCTAAGGTCAAGGACTTGAGCGACTGGGAGTGCCGCTCATATCTATTTGCAGAGAATATGCTGATACAAATCTTGCGACTGCTCATCACGATGAGTGATGAGCATTTCCTGATGGCCCACTTTAAGATGGGTGTAGCCTAAAACTGATTGCTGAAACCAAGTGGGATTTCTATTTCCAAGATCATTGGAAGCACTTGCTCCAGCGCCAGAGATCACAAACAGAGTTTTCTCGCAGTTCTTTGGGCTCTTTAAAACTTGTAAACTGTGGTCGTGTCCCGAAAAGACGAGGTCGACTTTGTTGCAGATCAGATCTTCCACCATTTTTTTTACATGGTTTCCTGAATAAGGTGGAAAAGGAACACCGTCGTAGTTCCCCGCATTTCCATGTTTGCCATTACTCAGGTAAGGGTGGTGCATGACGAGAATGGTCCATGTCGCTTGCTCATCGCCAAAGCAACCCATTGAGTGAGAATCGCCGATCTATAAATTTTTTGCGAATCCCGTTGAGTTCAGAAGAAATAACAAGAGGAAAAGGCTTTTCATAAGTCTCTTGTCGGTGCCTCAAGAAACTCCTTCCAGTCCTGTTTTGTGAGAGCGCGCAGGCCATGGCGAGCGCGAGCTTCATCACAGCGAGTGTTCTTATGACCGTACTCATAGGAAGCTTCAAACACGCGACAGGGACTCGGCCGCTTTTCATAAATTCCACAGGCCACAAAGTGGCCGACTTTGCCTTGAAGTTGCTTGCACCCAATGCTGTGACGAACTTCTGTGCCCTTGAGTGTGACTTGGTTTTGATCAGGATGAACGACGGCTTCGCGGGGAGTGACACCTCGAGGGACTAGCTCTTGGCTCGAGAAGCTGACCCGAAAGTAGGCGCAACAAGCGCCGCAAGTTTGGCAGGGATGAAGCTTGGCTTCAGTGCTCATAGAGCTATTGCACTGCATGCCTCGACTAGATTCCAGATCCCCTCAGGAGAACTAGCCTTAAGACGAGGGAATCTCATTGTCAAAATGCAGATCCTTCTGTAGCTACTTCTGAAACAAGGAGCTCGAGTGGAAGTTTTAAAAGAGTTTAAAGAATTTGCAGTGAAGGGAAACGTGATTGATTTGGCGGTGGGTCTGATCATCGGTGCAGAGTTCGGAAAAATTGTGAACTCCCTTGTGCAGGATGTGATCATGCCGCCCATCGGGATTTTGATTGGTGGAATTGATTTCAAAAATCTTTTTCTAACTTTGAAGGAAGGCGCTTCGGTGCCTGGTCCTTACCTCACCTTGGCGGACGCTCAAAAGGCTGGGGCTGTGACGATGAACATCGGTCTTTTTGTCACGACGATGATTTCCTTTCTCATTATTGCTTTTGCCGTCTTTTTGATTGTGAGAGCTTTTAATAAAATTCGCACGAATGCTCAGTAAAAATATTTTTTGTCTTTTATTTTTTATCCTGTGGCCACAAGTGATTGTGGCTGCCGAATTTGAAACTGTTATTTTTTCTCATTCCCATGAGGAGCTTTCTGAAATTGTGATCCAAAGGCAGGATTGGGAACGAAAGGGGGCCGCGAGTCTGTCGCAGGCGCTGCTTCTGACAAGCTCTGTACAAATTCTCAGCCCATCGCCAGAGTTTCCTCTCCCCAGTGTTTTTATCAATGGTGTCAGTGCCGATCAAATCCTCGTGGTTCTCGATGGAATGCCTTTGAATGATCTGACAGCCCCTGGGGGGGCTTTTGATTTTTCGCTAGTACCTTTGTTCTTGCTCGAGAAAATCCGAGTGATTCCTTCGGGCCAAGGAGTCCGCTTCGGTCAAGGGGCCTTGGGGGCAGTGATTGTTCTCGAAAGTCGAGTTTCCGAGAGGCCAGGTGTGAACATCAAGATTGGCACCCCCGAAAGTGTGAAAGTGTCTCTGTCTGGTCCTGTGAGTGCGACCGCCACGATGGGTCTTGAAAGTGGTTGGGCTCGCACCAAGAGTTTGGTGGAGGATCCGGCCAGAGCTCCAGAAGCGGATCAGACACGGACACAAAGTTTTTATTGGAAACACGAATCAGAGGAGTTTCGCCATTGGGTGCTGGGGAATGTTCAGAGTTTAGATTTAGATTCAGCACCGGGGAGAGAAGATCTCAATTTCAAAGCTCGTAATGAGTGGATGCAGCTGGGAATCAGTCACCAAAAAAACTTCGACAAAGGATCGCTCCAGACGCAGTTGGGATATTCTCGGCAAAATCGGAAACTCTCCAATTTACCAGATGATTACTTGAGTGATCGCTACACTGGGGACTTTCAATCGGAGCTTGTGCAGATCAGAAGTCAATGGTTGCAGCAGCAGAATTGGGGTTCGTTCGAGCTCGGGTTAGAGCTTGAACAGCAGAAAATTGATTTTAAAGAACAGTATTTTCCCTCTGCCAAAGAAGCTTGGGAGACCCATCTCAGTCGACCCAGCACTTTTGTCATCACCGAGCTGAATCCTCAGAATCCTTTTCAAGTGGGGGCTCGCTGGAGCTGCGAAAAAGACTGCGATTCTTTTTTCAATTTCCAGAAGCGATGGGAAAGGGGCTTTGCCCTCAGTGCTGAATTGGGCGGGAAAGAGCCGACTCCCTACCAACGTCAAAGTTTAAGTTTCGGGAATCTGAATTTGAAAAACGAAAAGTCACAAACGCTCCGAGGAGATTTCAAGAAGGGCGGCACCCAAGCCGCAGTTTCCCTTCAAAAGTTTCAAGACTTGATTCAGTTTCAAAACACTCGCTACGAGAACACAGCTCGTGCAGAGATTTTAGCTCTGCACTTTTCACAATTTCTTCAGCTGGAGCCTTGGACTTTCAAAGCTGCTTATTCCAATATCGAGGCCAAAGATTCACAGACGGGTTTAGGTTTGGTGAGGCGCCCTCGTCACAACTATGGCTTCGAGATGGGGAGGGGCTCGTGGTTTTTAGCTTGGCTCAAAAAGTCTTCCTTTCAAGATTTTGAAGTCGGCGGCAGTCGAGTGCGAGTTTCTGGGGGGGGAATGCTCAGTCTTGCGTACTCGAAAGCCCCTTGGTCCCTCGTGCTGCAAAACCCCTTTCAACAAAGAGCCCCGCAGTCTCCAGGCTATCGTCCTGTGGGCGCGAATCTCAGCTTAAACTTCGAGCGGTTGTATTAAGCTTTTGCATCGCTCAAGAACACTTTGCGAGCAGTTTTATTCGTACCAAGCTTGCAACTTTTTTAGCTATCGACTTTCCACCCACGGTGCAAAGTCGGATTTTGACAGCGACACTGTCTTACTCGGACCCCGAGCGGGTAGAACGGGATCTGCCTCTGATTGCTCAGCTGCAGGGGCCTGTGTGCCTGGGGGGGCTGCTTTCCATGACCCCTACCGAGTGCAGCAATGGAAGCCGCTAAATTCGTCGAGATGATCGTTCGAAGTAAGCAGACTGTAAATTTGCCAAATCCTTAAAATCCCTGAAAAATTTGATGCGGTCTTGAAAAGAATTCTTGTGATTTGACCTATTGTGTTAACCCCGACTTTGTTGTATATCTCCCTGCTCGCGTTTTTTAAGTACATGCAACATCAGTGAAGGGGGCCTCGTGGTCTTTGAAGCTTTCGAACAAGAATGGGATGCCGATTCAACTCAACCAGGGACACAACCTGTGCAGACTCGTGATTCTTCCATGGATGAAGATGAGGATGATGATTTCGGCGATGAAAAAGTAGACATGTTCGGAGGTGGGGACCTCGACAAGAATTTTGATAAATTTTTTACCGGTGAAGAAGTCGAAGACGATCTCAATTTGGACGAAGTCGACAATATCCTGGAGCTCGCCGAAGATCGCTTCCCAAAGTTTACTTTGGCGAAGAACAAAGCTCGTTTCTTAAGAATGGTCAGCTGGTACAGACAAAAGGAAGAGTGGATCGATGTCGCTCCTTTGTCTGGCGTGACGAAGCTTTTCAAACAGCAGACCAAAGAACTTGAAGGCATTCGCTCAGCGAAGCTCGATTACGAAATGGAACTGGAAACAGGAACCTTGACTCCGTCTCAGCGTTCCTACCGTAAAGACGAACTTAAAATGTGCAAAGTCCAAGAAAAAATGGCTGTGCACTTGATTTCCAAATTACAGCTGAAAATCAAATCTGGTCGGCGATAAGTCATCGTTTTTACCATCGACAGTGTTTCATAAGAGACAGTCCGAAAGGCTGTCTCTTTTTTAGAAACTGACTCAAAATCCTGTCCCTGGTCACTGCTGCCGCCTCAATGAATCCAACAAATATCAATGAAATCAGCGTGTTCGTTGGTGATTTCTGTTTCTTGCAACGCAAGAAACAGAAATTCCGTCCGATTCTCATTTTTCTTTTCAAAGTTAAGCATCTAGAGGACGGCGTTCTGCTGAAGGGACAGGATTTTGGGTCAGTTCGAAACTAATTCAAGAAAATCTCAAAGTGAGACAGTGGCCAACGACTGTCTCATTGTGTTTGATTTCATCTCAAATCTAGACCGACCAAAGATGAGACAAAAAAAAATATCGTTTTAGACCTTAATTCTCAAACTGGTTCGCCGATAGGTACATTGTGAGTCAACGGAATACTCAGCGAGACACTGATGCTTTTCATGTTGAGACAATGATTTTGAGATATTTCTAAAACCTAAAAGGGGGTCTAAATGCCGCGAACAACGGTTTACATCGTAGGTGACGACTTTACTGTCGTGGAAAAAGTAAAAACAAATTTACAGGGAACAGACTGCACAGTTCAGTCTTATGGCCCTGGTCAATGGCGCGAGGGTTTAGAAAATCCCTATTTCCGTGCTCAGTTGTTGAATGGAGTGCCTGCATTGGCCTCAGGATCAAATCCTTTGGAGCAAAAATCGAACGTTCTTCCATTTCCAAGTGTTTCTACACCGGCACAGCAGGATGGAAAAGTTGCGACAATGAATGAGCTTGAGAGCAAAGCGATTGAAAATGCGATCATTCAGTTTCGTGGAAACCTGACTGAAGCTGCGAAAGCTTTGGGTATCGGCCGCGCGACGCTTTATCGAAAAGTGAAACAGTACCAAATCGATCCTTCAGTAGCTCGCAAAAAACGAGCCGCTTAAGGGGCGAATGATCAAAGGGAAGAGAGAGGCGCTGGGCGAGAGTTCAGCGCCTTTTTCGTTCTTAAGTCCAGTCCAGTGGAAATCTCGCAAAACCATTGAGACAATAATGGAATCACTCCAGTGAAGGAAGTTTCATGATCAAGCTGAAGCCAGAAGCTCAAAAAGTTTTTCTAGGAATTGCCCTTGTTGCTTTAGTGGTGTCTGCGGTCATGACTCAAGAGCAGAAGCTCAAGGAGAACCGTCCTCTTTATGTGGTCTCTGACTCTCCAGATCGCTTGAAAGATCTTAATCGTGCCATTGCTAGTGCTCAGCCCATGAATCTGATTGAAGATGTCGAGTGGGAGCATCGCTTGGCTGAAAAATTAGGAGCAGAAAGCACCCTGGAGTCTCGCAACCCTGCTTCTCAAAGCCGAGGCCTCTCCAGCACGGATCAGCTCAAGTATGGAGCGTTAGCAGGTAAATATTCGATTGTTCACAAAGTGGATGAGAAGACCAAGGATCAGAAGATCTATCAAATTGAGTATGTGCTGAGCTCCGAACTGAACGATCGACCAGTGTTCTTGGAGCCTTCTGAATTTTTAAGTGATTTCCAGGAGCACTTTGCGATTCCCTTTACCAAGTTTAAGCTCAAAAACGAGACTGCTGGACAAATCATCTATCAGCTCCAGGATCAAGACAGTCAAAGTGTCGGCCAAGCCATTTTTGAAACCAATGAAGATGGGCGTTTTCTCAAAATGCGCCTCTCCGAAGGCCAATAGTCTAGTTTGAGTCCATCAGAGTTAGGTGGGCCCTGGGAAATTCCGATACCTCTCTATGGTATTACCGGATTTCGACTTTCCAAATGCTGCAGCTTCTTCTCGAAAAATTGCCCCTGTCAATGATCGCTTCATTGCCTTCGTGATTGATATTCTCGTGTTCATCCCGCTTGTGGGTCTTTTTCTTTCAAAGCTCTATGGCCAAATCGAAATCACCTATTTTTTAGCTCCTGATTCTAATGAATTCTGGGTTCTCTTTTTTGTGGCCAGTGCTTTTTCATTCATTCTGGTCACTCTCTTTCAAACCTTGTCGCTGATTCTTGTCCGAGCAACACCCGGCCAGTGGGTGATGAAAATTCAAGTTCTTTCCGCTCATGAGCCAGAAAAGGGGCTGCGGTTCAGTCAGGCTTTTTTAAGAAGTTTTCTGTGGAGTTTGAGCTTACTTTTTTTGGGGATTCCTTTTCTAGAAGTTCTCAGTCATCGTCATCGAAGAGCCTTTCCCGATCGTGCAGCAGACACGTGGACCTTCACAAAAAAGCTGACAGGCGACTTGGGTCCTCATTGGATCGAGACTCAATTTGTGAGGCAGTTTCTGCTGGCAGGAGCTCTTCTTCTCACCGCGTTTTCAATTGTGGGCCTGGGAAGTTATTATCGAATGGCTCTTCAGGGAAGTTTTAAGGAACAGGAACTCAAAGCTGAAAACTATCTTTGTCAAAGTGTCAGTGCCTACCTCGAAGGGAATCAATCTCGCATTCAAAAAGCCACGGCTCTCTTTGCCGCGGGAGAAATCGTTGAAGACTGTCTCGAGAGTGAAGCTGATTTTGTTTTGTGGGCCCCGTTCCACGACGAAAAAGCCTGGGCTTATCTTGCGAAAGCTTTCATCGGTTTGGGGAACAAAGAAAAGCAAGCCCTCTACTTCAAAAAAGTTTGCGAAGTCCAGAGTGGTGAGGCTTGTGAACTTGCAAATTTTTTAAAAGGGACAACGGTTGTAGAAAAAGGAGACTCTGATCTCTTTTATGTCCTTAAAGCAACCTATGAACTTGAGCAAGGCAGTTTTGAAAAGTTACAGAAGACGCTGAGTCGCCTGACAGGCGAGCCCGGCTATGGTTCCTTCGTGAGCAAGTCTTTGTTCAAAGCAACATGGATGGAACGTAAGAATGATGAGGCCTATGGGTTTTATAAAAACGGAATGATTCATTGGAATGATTCAGACCGCATCGATCTCTCAGCTTGGTACTGCTTGAATGCGAGGAATGTGACTTGTTCCAATGATCCGGTCAAAGCCTGCGAGAATTTGAAACAATTAACTCAAGGAAAAGCTTTGGTCGATTTCCCAGAGTGGATCACTTTTTCACTCATCCAGAACGATCAGTGCCAGGGCCAGCTGGAGGCCCGATCTTATTTGGGAACTGTTGAATCCTCAGCACTCCTCAGGGACTTCACTCAGATTCTCATTCCCCAGAGCCCGATTTCTCAGGAGCAGCGAGTTCAGAAGCTCAAGCAATGGCTCGACAAAGGCGCATTGAGCTCAATCTGGAGAAATCAAGCTCTGCAGATGCTCTCTAAATATGTGAAGACCTCTGAGGACTTTCAGTATGTCTTGGCCATGCTCTCTGAGAGCCAAAGAGAAGATCAGCGGAAGGACTCAATTCTTAAGAATTTGGTGCAAACGGCAGAAAAACAAAACTCTGAGGAGCTCTTCGCTCTGCTGAAAAAAGTTGGTTCCGACAGCTCAGTGCTGCGTTTGCCAGCTTCGGTGAAAGAGGGGCCGTAATGCTGTTTCCTTGGCTCGCTGGACTTCGCGGCCTGGGCACAGTGCCCGCCACTTGGTGTCTGGTTTTTTTGAATGTCTTTATGTTTTTGCTGACCTCGGGAAACCAGAGTGAGAAAAAATCATATTTTGAAGATCCTCGGAATCTGATCGAGTTGGGAAAGCATTATACCTCTCCATCAAAGTTGGGTGAGTCCATTGCTTCACCCTCAGAGTCTTTCTTGATGATTCAGGGATCCAAGGCCCTGAAAGATCCCGAGTATGTCGAGAATGTGAAAAAGGGAAAAATCCAATGGGTTTTGGGTGATCATGTTCGCAATGCAGAGATCAAACAAGAGATGATTCAGTTTTCAAACGAACTTGAGAAGCGTCATACGTTTCTTTATGGTTTGAGTTCTGTGAATCAGAATTCTTTGGGCTGGATCACCTATCAGTTCACGCACGCAGGTTGGATGCATTTGATTGGAAATATGGGAATATTACTTTTCTTTGCCACGATCCTTGAACTGAAATTTGGATCAGTGTTCTTGCTGGTGCTTTATCTCCTGTCTGGATTTACGGCAGGCTGGGCTTTTCTAGCGACGGGAGTCGCTTCGCTAGCGCCCGTCGTTGGTGCCAGTGGAAGCCTCACAGGTGTGATGGCTTTTTACTTAAGCACGGAAGTGAAAAAGCATGTGCGCTTTTTCTATTTTGTTTCGCCTCTTCAGGGTTATTTTGGCTTCATTTATTTGCCAGTGATCTTGATGGTGCCTTTGCTTTTTGTTCCTGATCTTGTGGGTTTTCTTTCAACTCCCGAAGAATTCGGAACCAGTGTGGCCTATAGCGCTCATCTTGGAGGCGCTGCCTTTGGACTCGTGGCAGGCCTCATCTATCGGTTTTTCTTGAGCTCAATTATTCCGCCGGAGCGAATCCGCGACGAAGAAGATTCTCCGTCACCGCTTTTGGCTCCATAAACTGTTTCAAATAATCAGGTCCACCCGTCTTGCTGCCGATCCCTGAGAGCTTAAAGCCCCCAAATGGATGGCGGTCCACCATGGCTCCGGTGATCCCGCGGTTAATGTACAAGTTGCCGACTTCAAGTTCTGCGCGGACTTTTTCAATGTTCGCAGGGCTTCGCGAGAACACACCACCCGTGAGGGCATACTGAGTGCCGTTCGCGACTCTCAGGGCTTCCTCCAAGTCTTTCACTTTGATGAGTGCCACCACGGGGCCGAAAATTTCTTCTTGCGCGAGAGTCGACTGGGGATCTACCTGAGTGAAAATGGTCGGAGGCACAAAGTAGCCAGTTTGAGGAGCTTTGCCTTCAAACAAGAGTTTGTGTTTCTTTTTATTCTCTTCGATGGTGGAAAGAATTCTTAAGTGAGCTTCTTTGTCCACCACAGGGCCGTAGTAATACAAAGGATTCTCAGCAGGTCCGATTTCAATAGATCTTGCCGCTTCCAAAAGTCGTGCTTCAAAGCGTTCAAACACTTCGTCGAGCACAATCATTCGGCTCGCGGCTGAGCATTTTTGCCCGGAAAATCCAAACGCCGAGTAGAGGACTCCGTCCACGGCTTCATCCAAATCCGCATCGTTATCGATGATCACGGCGTTTTTTCCGCCAAGCTCAGTGAGGCATCGTTTGATGTGATGCTGACCCGGCTGCACGATCGAGGCTTCCCGCAAGATGTGCAGGCCAACGTTTTTTGATCCAGTAAATGCAATGGTGGAAATGTCTTTGTGCGCGACTAAGTGAGCGCCCACTTCTTCTCCCAGGCCTGGCAAGTAGTTGATGACTCCAGGAGGGAAGCCCGCTTCGATCGCAAGATTCATAAGCCCTCGAGCTACAATGGAAGACTGTTCAGCAGGCTTCATGATCACCGTATTTCCAGTCACAGCGGCGGCTGCCGCCATGCCCGTGATGATGGCGAGAGGAAAATTCCAAGGTGCAATCACCAAAGTCACACCCCGAGGTTGATAAATGTAGTGAGAAGCTTCCCCAGGAATTTGGCCGACTTTCAGAGGTTTTGCGAGCTCACGCATGTGGCGCGCATAGTATCTGCAGAAATCGATGGCTTCTGTGACATCACCGTCGGCTTCGGTCCAAGGCTTTCCAGTCTCTAAAATTTGTTCAGCCATCAGTTTGAAGCGATCTCGCAGCATCAGATCAGCCAAGCGATCCACGATCTTCGCACGATCTTCGGGAGAAACTTTCTTCCAGCTCTGAAAAGCCGTTTTCGCAGCTTGCAAAGCCTGCTCGGCCTCAGTGGTGCTGGCCAGGCAAATTTGTCCCAGAATTTGGGAGCAGTCTGATGGGTTTTCTCGGGGCAGTGTTCTCGATGTCTTAATATCTTTGCCATTGATATGTAGGGGATAAGT
>JBKCXY010000220.1:0-10581 GCA_046315835.1 Pseudobdellovibrionaceae bacterium
CTTCAGTTTACCTTCGAGGCGTGCTCCTTGGACTATTGACTTCTCAGCCACATCCAAGAATAATCCCCAGAGCATATCTGGCAGAAAATAAGTCAAGTCTCCTGCAAGAACCACCAAACATTCCATATCGTACTCAAGTTCTCGAACGTTACCGGGGAAAGGATAGTCATAAAGCTTTTCAAGAGCTCTCTTTGTCAGGAAGTACTTTTTACCTAAGACCTGAGATTCAGAAGCTTTCTGTAAGAAGAACTCCGCTAACAGTGGAATGTCTTCCTTGCGCTCGCGAAGGGGTGGAACTCTGATGTTGATAACGTTGAGTCGGTAGTACAAGTCTTCTCGGAATGTACCTTGCTCAACCATTTCTTTCAGGTTTCTGTTGGTCGCTGCAACAATTCGAACATCTACTTTTCTAACCTCAGTTGAGCCGACAGGCATGAATGTTCCTTCTTGCAAAACACGAAGGAGTTTGACCTGCATGGTTGGACTTGTATCCCCGATTTCATCAAGGAAAAAAGTTCCTTTATCAGCCATTTCAAAGAGACCTTTTTTATCTTTCACAGCGCCGGTGAACGATCCCTTCATATGACCAAAAAGCTCTGATTACAAAAGATTATCATTGAACGCGGAACAGTTCTGAATCACGAAAGCTTTGTCCCGACGATTTGAATTGTAGTGGATGGCCTTAGCAATCAACTCTTTACCAGTACCGTTTTCCCCTTGGATCAAAACTGTCGAATCAGCACCTTTGATCTTATCTAAAAGTGCATACAAGGCCTGCATCGGCTTTGATTTACCGATCATGTTGTCATACTTGTATCTTGAGCCCAGTTCTTTATTCAACTCTCGGATACGATCTTCACGGCGAGTGATTTCTAAGTGCAGAGTCACAACCTCTTGTGCCACAAGATCACAGAGCTCCGAGAAATGTCCGCGATCAGCGTCTTCAAGATGTGTGAACTTAGACAATGACTTTTCAATCAGTTCGGCTGAAGCTCCAAAAGCAGCCAGTCGCTCGCGAACTTCGTTCAGTCTCTGTTCCCAGTTCTGGTCTTTAAAGAAACCCATGGCAACGACAGTTCCCATAAAGTCATTCTCGATCATGATAGGAAATACGCCCACATCAAATCCAGTCATATCCCATTTGCGGATTGACCACTTGTTGTCGCTCACTCGCAAGTCGTCGATCGTCTTTGTCACAAGCTCTGCGATAGAAACTTGAGTGGACTCTTTGCCAATCAAGTAGCCGACTGAAGGATTTGCCCAACCAGCCTTATGGTTTTCAAGTCCCTTGATTTGACCTCTTTCATCGGTGAAAATCACATCGACATTCCACCAAGAAGAAAGAATGTGTCTTAAACGTCTGATCACATGTATATGTTCAAACTCATCCCAATTAATCATTGTTCGCTCCTCATTAATGAAATTCAGTCACAGTTTTTATCGTCAATATTTTGTACAAGCTTAAGAGTTGTCGATTATTTGAACAAAAATAGATTCGCAGAATGAGACAGAATGGAAATTTCCCCGAGACATCCAAAACTTAGATTGTCTCAGTCTAAAGCACGACAGATTAAGAAGAGTGTCAACAGGACCTAAACTGACAACTGATTGAATTGTATTTCGAAAAGCCTCTTGTACTCGCCACCCTTGGCGATGAGCTCTTGGTGAGTGCCAACTTCTACAATTTCACCGGCTTTCATGACGACAATTTTGTCGGCCTTAGTGATGGTTGAAAGCCGATGAGCGATGACGAGCACCGTTCTTCCTTGCATGAGTTGATCTAGACCCTTTTGAACTTCGAGTTCGCTTTCCGAGTCGAGAGCAGAGGTGGCCTCATCGAGAATCAAAATGGGAGCATCTTTAAACATGGCTCGAGCAATACTGACCCGCTGTTTTTCGCCACCTGATAACAGGCCTCCGCGATCACCGACTTTGGTCTTATAACCATCAGCTTTCTTTTGGATGAAATTATCTGCATTAGCTGCTTTGGCTGAATAATAGATTTCGCTCAAAGGGCGGGACTTGTTCCCGAACCAAATATTGTTTTCTACGGAATCACTGAACAGAAAAACATCTTGGTTCACAAGTGCGATGTTTTTTCTGAGAGAGTCCAGATCAATATTTTGAAGAGGCGTCTCATCGACCTGAATCGATCCACCTGTGGGATCAAAGA
Organism: Pseudobdellovibrionaceae bacterium; assembly: GCA_046315835.1. GTDB lineage: Bacteria > Bdellovibrionota > Bdellovibrionia > Bdellovibrionales > Bdellovibrionaceae > JAJTIC01. Next base: position 2,174 of record JBKCXY010000220.1, read on the forward strand.
ATCTTTCCAGCAAATTCACCACTGTGGATTTGCCGCTCCCAGATGCACCGACAAAAGCCACAACCTGGCCTTTCTGAATCTTAAGATTAAAATTTTTAAGAATGGGCTTATCACCATAAGCAAAATTCACGTCGCTATAAGTGATCGAGTTCCAATTTTTAGGAAAACTAGTTTGAGCTGTGGACTGTGGAACTTCATTGGGATTATTCAAGATCGCGAGAACTCTATTCAGAGACACTGTGGATTCCTGAATGCGAACAACTGACTCCTGAATCTTCTTAAATGGAGTTCCAAACATAAGGAGCACTTGGAGGTAGGCTATAAATGAGCCAGGAGTCGTCGTCCCTGCGGAGATATCGTGGGCAAAAGCGAGAACGATGCCTCCCATGATCAGAACCATCACCAGTTCATTGATGGGACTGGCGAGCTCTTGAGCACGATAAACATTGCTTCGAGCGTGGATGTAGCGATCAGACTCGGTTTTGAAGCGAGACTCCATGTCCCTTTCGAGAACAAAGGATTGAATGACTCGGACCCCATCAAGGGTCTCTTTCAGCGTGGAAGTCATCACTTCCATTTCTTCTTGGCCACGATTCACATATTTTTTGATCGACCTGGAAATCTGTTTGGTTGCAATAGCCAGCGGAGGCACAGCCACCAAAATAAAAACAGTGAGCTTCGGGTTCAGATAAAAGAGCCAACCAAGGGCACCAATGAGAATAAAAGGCTCCCGAGCCACATCGGCAAAGATGCGCATCCCGTGAAACACAGTGATCACGTCGTTCAGGGTGCGGGACATGAGTCCGCCGGATCCAGACTCAAATGATCCATGGAAGCCAGCATTCAGGCGCATGAGTTTCTTTTGCAACAATTGTCGGATTTTCTGCACCACAGTCTCAGAGGTGATATTCATTGTCACAAGATGGATATATCTGAACAACAGCATCAGCGCCATAACGCCGATTAAGCTTATGACAGCCTCTTGAACACCTTCCGTCTTTTCCTGTGACAGATTATCAAAAATCTTTTTGGTAAACTGAGGCTGCAGTAACTGAAGTCCGGCGGTCAGAAGACCCGTCAAGATCACAGCCGTCAGTCGACCACGATGTTCTTTGAGCAAAGTAAAAATAAACTTCAACTCTCGGCTCAAGCTTTACCTTTTTGGAACGCCGCTGGATTCATGCTTTCAATATATCTCTTTAAGTATTGGCCTGTCAGACTCTTTTTGCTTTTCATCATGTCTTCGGGCGAACCTTCAAAGACAATTTTTCCACCTTTGTTTCCAGCATCAGGACCAAGGTCGATCACGTAATCAGCACCGCGAATCACATCGAGGTTATGCTCAACGACGATCACGCTTCCTCCAGAATCGATCAGTTTATTGAGAACTTTCATTAAAAGCTCCACTTCGCGGAAGTGAAGTCCCGTTGTCGGTTCATCAAGAATGTACAAAGTGGATTTCTGCTGGATTTGGCTCAGCTCTTTAGCAATTTTTAAACGCTGAGATTCTCCGCCGGAAAGTGTTCCCGCGGGCTGTCCGAGCTGGAGGTATTCAAGCCCAACTTCTTTGAGGACTGAAAGCGGCTTACGAATATTGGGGTAAGCCACAAAAAAATCCATAGCTTCATTCACGGTCATTTTTAGAATGTCTGAGATGTTTTTCCCGCGATATCTGATCTCAAGAATTTCATCTCGATATTTTTTTCCATCACACACGTCGCAAGGAATAATCACATTATCCATAAACTGCATATCGATCTCTTCATAGCCTGTTCCTTTGCATGCTGGGCAGCGACCACCGTCAACATTCAAACTGAATGTTCCAGCAGTGTAGCCCTGCACTTTGGCTTCAGGCAGAGAAGACATGATTGTACGAATCGCATCGAAAACTTTCAAATACGTCACTGGTGAACTTCGTGCTGACTTTCCAATGGCACTTTGATCAATCAGAAGCACCGACTTAATAAAATCTGTGCCTTCAATCCGTTTGAAATCCTGGACTGGAAGATATTCAACATCGAGGGCTCTCGCTAAGGCAGGGGATACGGTTTTAGTGACGAGAGTGGACTTGCCAGATCCGCTCACTCCTGTGATGGCCACCAAACGGTTTAGCGGAAAATGAGCTTCCACGTTTTTCAAGTTATGACCTTTGCAGCCTGTGATGCTGAGCTTGTACTTGTAGGTTTCGATTTCGACGGGTCGAACAATTCTGAGGGGAACCCAATTTTTTTGCGGCTGTAAAAAGCGAACAGTATTACTCAAGGTGTGATTGTAAAATTTCTCAGTGGAGCCTGCATAGACAACCTCGCCACCCAATGAGCCGCTTCCGGGTCCCATTTCGATGATGTTTTCTGAGTTCTTGATCACATCATGATCATGCTCAACCACCACCAAAGTATTCCCAAGTTCTTTGATATCTTTCAGAATGGAAATCAAACGATCATTGTCTCGAGGATGTAATCCGACGGTGGGTTCATCTAAAACGTAAAGAGCTTGAGAAAGCCCCATTCCCAGCTGATTAGCGAGCATTAAGCGTTGGTACTCACCACCAGAAAGCGTTCGTGTTTCACGATCCAATGTCAGATAGGTGACGCCCACTCGCATGAGGAACTCAAGGCGACTTCGAACTTGTTTAAAAACCTCTCCGGCAATTTCTTTCTGGAGAGAATTTAGTTCCACATTTTTAAAGAAGTTATGCAGCTCCTCGATTGTCATTTTTGACAAATCTGAAATGCTCTTCTGCGCAAAGAAAACATGGTGCGCTTCTTTTCTTAAACGAGAACCTTTGCAGCTGGGGCAGAGAAAGGGTGATCGATAGCGCGCAATAAACACGCGAACATGCATTTTGTACTTAATCTGATCGAGATATTCAAAAAGACCGACGACCCCAAAGAATTCTTTATTCCCATTCCACAGAATTATTCTTTGATCCTCCGGAAGCTCTTTCCAAGGAGCGTGGAGATCAATTTTCTTTTTCCTGCAAAAAGTGAACAGAGATTTCTTATCTTGTTCAGCACTGGGCATCGTGAAAGGGTGGAGGGCCCCTTGCGACAAAGATAAGCTGGGATTGGGAACCACTTTCGCTTCATCAAGGTCGAGAATATTTCCAAAACCCTTACACTTTGGACATGCGCCCAGCGGTGAGTTAAAACTAAACAATCTCGAATTGACTGGTGGTGGATGGTACTGACATACCGGGCAAGTTTCGTCCTCTGACAGGACAATCTTTTCGCCTTCTGTCGTTAAAACCTGGCAATTTCGAGAAATCACTCCGGTATTGTATTTCTGACTGGCCTCATAGGCCTGTGAAATTGAGTCCGTCAGTCGACCTTGCTCCTCTGCAGAGAAGCCCATGCGATCAATCACTAAAAAGAAATTCGTCTTGGGAAGTCCTTTTTTAATCGCTGCAGGCTCAGAGATTTCGATGAGCTCTCCCACACCTTTGGTTTTGTCGGAGGCCTTCTTTGTCGGAGGAACCAAAATTCTTAAGTAGCCGTCTTGCAAAAACAGAGAGTGAAGTTTTTTTCCCTCAGCAACACGAGCTTTTTCGTCGATCTCAACAAGAATATATCCTCGTTTTCCAGAAAAATTTCTGAGCACCAAGTCCGTGGCTTCTGTGGTGCTCTGTTTTTGAGTCGGCACATTATGATCGGGGCAATAAGATTGACCGAGCTTCTCATACAGAAGGCGAAGATAATCAATCAGCTCTGTGGTGGTCCCCACAGTGGACCGTGAAGACTTCACAGAATTTTTTTGCTCGATAGAAATTGCCGGTGGAATATTGGAAACACCTTCAACATCTGGCTTTGGTGCTTTGTTCAGGAACTGTCGCGCATAATTCGACATGCTCTCTATGAAGCGACGCTGACCCTCAGCAAACAGTGTTTCAAAAGCTAATGAAGACTTGCCAGAACCAGAGGGACCACAAATGACGGTCAAAGATCCCAGAGGAATCTTGACCTCAATATTCTTTAAGTTGTTTTGCTTAACACCCCAAAGGTGGATGTCCTTACTGGCTTCTTTCATTGATCTGCCCCGCAGTGAGGCAGAATAGTCTATTCCGAGAGGTCTGTCTTGTAAAAATCAGAGTCCTCTTCTTTGACATCCTTGCTACCAGTGGGTTCTGTGCCCTCGAGGAATGCTTGGCGAATGATATTCTTTGTATTCGCTGACGCAAGGCCGCCGGTCTCTGCATCTATGTTAGCAAACACGATTCCTGGCGGAACCGGGATTGTCATTTGTGGCAGTTCTTCGTGAGCCGCTTTCATGTAATCAACCCAAATCGGCAATGCTGATCGACCTCCGACTTCACCTTTACCGAGGGTTTTTTCTTGGTCGAAGCCGACCCAAACTCCTGTCGCAATTTGTGCGGTATAGCCAATGAACCAAGCATCAAAGTAGCCATTTGTTGTGCCCGTTTTACCAGCCACCTCTCGCCCCAGTGCTCGAGCTCTACCGCCTGTTCCAGAGCGATCTTCAATCACTCCCTTCAAAAGGGAAGTGATCAAGTACGCCGTGGTCGGTCGAATGAGCTGATCTGCATCTTGAAAGAAAATATGGGACTCAATACTTTTCTTGGACTTCTCATCAGCCGCGGGGGGAGCCTCTCCCTCTGCAATTGGCTCTGCTGGAGTGAGGGACTCTAGATACTTGAGCCGTCGCTCTTCGTAGGTGTTTTGAAGAGTGCCGAGTTCACTTTCAAACCAAGAATCCAAAGACACGACATCCATGAGCTTCAGCCCATTGCTGTCTTCCACTTTACGAACAATCACCGGGGAAATCTTTTTGCCAAGCCGTCCAAACTGAGAAAAAGATTTCGTCATTTCATACAAAGTGACTGAGCTGGAACCCAAAGCCAAAGTGAAATCCATATTGAGGGGAGAAAAGATTCCCAGTCGTCGTGCGTAGTCAGCAGAGTAAGGAACCCCTAAGTCTTCAATAATTCTGACCGTAGGCACATTCAATGATTTAACGAGGGCGTTTCTAAAAATGATGTCACCACCAAAAGATTTAGAGTGGTTACTGGGTTTCCAGGTTTTTACATCCTCTTGTCCCTCTTCATCTTCCTTGGTTTCTTCAAAGACAAGTGGTGCATCCATGATTGGCGTTGAAGGATTGTATCCGCGATCGAGGGCTGCGGCATAAACAATCGACTTGAATGAAGAACCGGTTTGCCGTGCAGCTTGAAGAGCGCGATTGAACTTGGACTTCGCAAAGTCATATCCACCGACCATGGCAAGGACATCCTGAGTCTGTTGATCTAAGGACAGCAGTGATGCTTGAGCAATGGGCTCTTGCTCTAGCGCAAGGGTTACATACTTCGCGTAGTCAGGAGCGGCTTGACCGGCTTTTTTCAATTGAGGGAGCATTTTTGCTAATCGAGGATTTGAGTAACGTGAGTCCGTCACTTTGACTTGAATAATATCTCCCATTTTCAAAGCTTCACTGGGTTTTTTGATTTGATCGAGATCGAATCTTTTTTCTGGATTTGGTTTTCTCGCCCAGCTCATGCTGTCAATGTCGATAATTCCTTCAATTTCTGCAATTCTCACATGGACTGTCCCAAAAGTATCATCCACTTTTGAAACCACAGCCGGAGCAATTTTTCCCAGCGGAAGGTAGAAAGGAAGCCCATTCTTTTTTACGCTGTACTCAAGATTGAGTGGTCCGTAGTCCTTAAATTTTCCATCGGGTTGAATCACTCTTTCAGGAGCAGCTTCTGCGATGAGACGGTTTCGGGTCTTCATGAGAAATTCGCCCACTTCTTTAGGATCTGTGACATTTTCAGAGGCCCCACGAAATCCTTGGCGCTTATCCAATGATCGCAAGTGATCTTCAACAGCCTGCTGGGCTGCCATTTGCTTTTTGATATCGAGGCTCGTCTGAATTCGAAGTCCTCCATCGAGCACTTTGTCTTCACCGAGTTGCTTGCTGAGCAGTAGCCTTACAGTTTCAAGAAAGAAGGGCGCTTTGTCTTCGTAGGTTTCCCGAAGAAACACCTTAACAGGCTCTTTGGCACTTGCCTCAGCCTGTTCCTTTGTGATGAAGCCGACTTCAGCCATGCGATTCAAGACATACACCTGGCGTTCTTTCGCACGGGTTGGATTTCTCACGGGCGAATAGGCGCTCGGAGCCTTAGGAAGACCAGCAAGGATTGCAATTTCCGCCAAGGTCAGCTTTTGCACAGGTTTACGGTAGTAAGTTTCAGCGGCCATGCCGATCCCGTAGGCATTTTGACCAAAGAAAATCTGATTCAAATATAAAAATAGAATGTCTTCTTTTGAAAGATTGCGCTCAAGCTCAATGGCGAGAAAGGCTTCGCGCACTTTTCTGATGATGGTTCGTTCGTTCGAGAGAAAAAAGGTCTTTGCAACCTGTTGGGTGATGGTGGATCCACCCTGTACTGTGTGACCCGCGCGCAAGTTCGCCAAAGTCGCTCTCATGATGGCGACAAAATTGATTCCACTGTGCCGAAAAAACTGATCATCTTCGGCTGCAAGAAACGCGTTAATCACATCTTTGGGCATATCTTTGTAGGCCACCAAAGCACGACGTTCGCGAAAGAACTCACCGATTTTTTGATTATTACGATCGTAAACTTTAGAAACCAAAAGCGGTTTATAGTCTTCGATTTTCATGATTTGGGGGAGGGTGGATTTCACATAAGAATAGCCAGCGATGGCTCCACCGATTCCAAGAACAATGAGTACAACAAATGCGAGAATTATTTTTTTGAGCAAAGGGACCTCCGCCATCCATGCGCTAAAGCCCCTTTATTCTAACCGCGGTTCCAAATGCTGTGAACCGCTATCTGATCACCCAAGCCCTCGACAAAAGACGAGGTTACTTGGTTCCCTCATAAACGTCCATTTGCCCTGTACCTGTCTTTTCGCACAGAGGCTTATTGAATTCTTTGCAAGCTCCGCAGTAGTCACCGAGTGCAGCTTGATACTCTGCAAATGCCGAAGTCGCGGAAGCAATTGTCTTCGTCGCGCCACCAGGATCTTGTTGGCTGATCATGGCAAGTTCATTGCTCAAACGATTGTTGTTAAAGTTCAATCGCTGGATAGACTGCTGACTTGTCTGCTGACGCTGTTGGAAAGTCTGAATATTTGAGAACATCTTTTGAATCAGCTGTTGTTTGGTCTGAAGAGCTCTTTGCTCAGCTTCTTGCTGTTGCTGAGCTGCATTTTGCTCGGCTTTCTGCGCTCGCTCAAGAGCTTTTTGTAAATTGACCTTTTGTAGTTCCAACTGATTTTCGAGATTCTCTAAGTTTTTTCGTGCCGCTTGCAGTTCTAGCTCCGTAATCCGCATTTCTGCATCTCTTTGCGCCATTATTCGATTCTTACAGTTCTCAAAAATCTCATTAGCAGCTTCTTTCATCTGAGCACCACGTTTAATCAGATTACCACCACTGCGATTTCGCATTTGGTAGGAATAACTGACAGCTCCGGTTTTCTCATCTTTGTTGAAAAGGGCCTTTTCAACTTCCTGCTTACAAGTGAATCGCAAAAGCTCAGCAGACTTGGCTGCTAATGAGGAAGCTCTTTTAGCTTCGATTTTGATCAGGTCCGCTTGGCCTTTATTGATCTGTTCTGTGATGCTCACGATGTTCTGTTGGACTTTCTGTTCAGCTTCTTCGCGAGCCGCTTCTGCTTCGAGTTGCTCTTGACCGCGTTTAGCCCGCATTTCTGAGAGCTGCTTATCCACATCCGTGATTTCTTCATTGGTTTTTGAGATGTTCTCTTGAACTTTCTCCTGAGCTTCTAACAGTTTGTTTTGTGCATCATCAATGTCTTTACCAGCCTGCTCCACTTTACGCTCGAGCTCACTTTTTCTGGATGTAAAATCAGACTTTGTGAGTGAAGAACAGCGAGAACCAGATGCTTCTGCGCCGCCCATAGGGAAGCCCATGGAAGGCATCTCAGTGGTTTCAACATCCGCACATTCTGAGGCTCGCTCTCGGCAAGATCTAGCGTTACCACCTGCTCCCGCTTCCGCACAAGTCGACGTAAACTTAGTGTACGCAGACCTCAGTCCGGACTGAAGGGAGTTGCAGCTCTGCTCTTTGTCCCTTCTTGTATTGTAGATATTTTGTTCTTGGACCGCCTCACGTGACATTACTTGCCCCAGCCCCACTGAGCTGTAAATCAAAAATATGACAGGTGCTAAGATTTTAAACAGTCTTTTCGCATTCATAACGAAATCCCCCACGCCCTAACAAAGAGAGCAATTCGAGTGCCGATTTTTGGCTCAATCCTAAGTGTAGCGGATGTCTCATTTTGAGTCGGGTCCAGAAAATCTGTTTTCGACACTGTTTTTCAGCAACTGACTCAAAATCCTGTCCCTTCAGCAGAACGCCGTCCTCTAACTACCTAACTCAATAGAGAAAAAAAGGAAATCGGACG
>JBKCXY010000221.1:0-15468 GCA_046315835.1 Pseudobdellovibrionaceae bacterium
TATTATTTTTGCTCTCTTGGCGCTCTACTGCTGATGCCGTTTGGGGCGGTGAATCCGTTAGGTACAATGAGGCTCCTTATGTCTTTGGATTTCGTGGAGATCTTCAATGTTCGGCAACAGCTCTGAATGATCGTGTCCTTCTGACCGCCGCTCATTGTCTGGAAGGCTCAAGATCTGTGCGGAGTCTCGAATTCACACGGGGAGCGAACGGCTCAGTCTCGACTTACCGAGATATTCGGGTTGCTGACATTCTTTTGCATCCGAAGTATCGAATTGGTTTCTCTTCGTCGCCACGAACGGACGAAGTCCAATATGATCTTGCCTTGATTATCCTGAAAGATCCGCTTTCAGAATCCTTTTCAAAAGTGGACTCTTTTCCTGCACTCGCAATGACAAATGTGACAGCAGAGCTTGAGGGTCTGAAGTTTTATGGGTTAGGACGCTATTCAAGGAGAGAAGTTTTCGGTCGAAAAAGGAAGATCGAGGTCAGTGCGACTTATCTTTCCAAGTTAGATATTTACAAAGTGAAAGCTCTGAAGAAGAACACAGGTGTTTGCCTTGGTGATAGCGGTGGTGGACTCTTAAGGAACAACGTCATTACTGCTGTCTCTAGTGTTCGAACTGAAGGTGTCGATTGTGGTTCCGCGGAAAACTCGGCTTACATGACTCCGGTGGGAAGTCATTACTGTTGGATTATAAAACAAATTGGAAAAACTGATTCTCAATGTGAAAAGAGGACTCTATGAAGAAGCTCGTGATAACTTTGACTTTGCCAATGATGGCATCTTTGCAAGCGGCAGCAAGCCCCGTGGACCGCATTATCCCTCGAGATCGTGAGCAGCTTTGCAACGCGGCTGCACGATGGGGAATTCAAGCAGATCTGAAGGTGCTTTCCGCATCTTTATTTGATGGCCTGGGTCTTAAGGGTGGATATGCTTATGGTGTTGACCCCAGCTATACGAACGGGCTTTACACCCGTTTTGATCGGTACTACACCAACGTGAACGCTTCTACTTCAGAAGGAATCAAAGAGGCAGCTCAAGGTGATTTCAGTCTAGGGCTCTCAGCTCGACATATGTTTGAAGTTGAATTTGCACGTCAGTTTTCCGATGCTTGTGGTGCAATCAGTGCAATCCCCTACGCTTGGGATCAGTTACCGCTCAATTCAGAGCGAGCTCTCAAAAATCTGAAAGAAGGGGACGTGGTTACAATGAAGGCGAATCTCAATATCGTGGTTTCGGGCAACTTCCTGAAAGCATTGAATTGGGGAGCTTTGAATCCCATGGATTTAGATATTGGAGCTCACTATCTGGTTTCTGGTAAGTTTCAAATTCAGGTTCTCAGGCTTACAGAAGGGAAAGTTCGTTTGAAGGTGATTGGACTTCGTAATGAAGACAAAGGTGTACACGCCGGACTCAAATTTGGTGGTGTCCTTGATATCTTCAAAGTTAGCTATGTGGACAAGAGAATCACAAAGCTTTTAAGTGTAAATCCGCTGAAACTTTCTTTCAATGATGGTACCAATGATCTCTTCATGGTGGATTATGTGCTGGATCTTAAAGATCAAGAAGTGGCTCGTGCTTACGATTCAACTTTAAAGAATGCAGGTCAGGCTGAAAGTTTGAAGATCATGAATCCGGTGAACTCCATTGAGAAGTTGAGAGAACAACTTTTGATGGATATCGTGAACATCGAAAATATATTTGTTGCTGATAATCAAGCCAATAGAATTGGACGTGTTCAGCGGACTTTCAAAGGAAGCTCACTTTCAGGCTATAGAAAGAACACTGTTGATTTAGGAATCCGATTGCTGAGAATGAAGTCAGAGAGAAACTATTCCGTGAATAAAGTGACGAGCGTTGATCGCGATGAGAATAGATCACACTATCTCTTGAATTCCTATTTACCAAAAAGTGAGAATGGATTCTTCTTCTCTTGGCTGGAGGTTCAAAGAGAAGCACAGATGAACGCGGTTTTTACGACCAATGAAAGTTTTGAGAAACCAGTTCCTGAGAATCTTGTGATGTCCGTCGAAAGAAAAGATAAGCGATTTAGACCAGCAGAGCTCAAGGAGATTAAAATCCAGCTTTCAAGGACGATTCCTCAAGATGTTTATCGTCAAATCGACTTTAATCAGTGGCAGTTTCAAGGTCGACTTGCGAACAACGTGGCGGTGAGGTACCAAGTGGTCCTGTCTCCTGAGGCAATTCTGGCAGCTCCTGCACTGAGTGCTGATGAGATCAAAGCTAGGTATGAGAACTATCTTGAAAGCATCGAAGTTTCTGATCTGATTCGAAGAGATACTCGCGCTCGGGAGGACTATGATGATACGGCGACAACTCGCGCGGGAATGGTTTTCTCTCGTGAGCTGAAGCAGATTTCAAGAAAGCTCGAAGTTGCCTTTAATCCTCAAGAAAAAGGTGTGGATCGAATCAATGCTTTGATGGATCTTCGAACAAACCGCGTTTTCCGTTTAACGGGCACTGGATTTTTGACCTCTTTACTTTCGGTGGATCAAAGAGAGAAGCTGATGTCTTTCAAGCTCGAGATGGAGTCGACTGATGGTAACCGGTTGAGATTCCAGTATGGTCAAGCAGCGTTAACTCCCATTTATGCACGATTGATGTATATCCAATCGATTTTAAATAATGACGGTCTTGATTTACGATTGGAAGCTGAGACTTTGAGTGCGCAAATCCTTTCGACTCAAAGAAGATCGCAAGTTGTTCAATAGGGATCACCTGAGAAGATGGGATTAAAGTCCCATCTTCTGATAAGCGTTTTCAATGATTTTTTTGTATTTCCCACCATAGAGGACTTGATCCTCGGCCAGAAGTGCCGATTTCGTTTCTGGAAATCGAGAAGATTCTGACAATTTAGTCAGAGAATTCATAAATATCTTTTCAAATTCCATTTTGTCGACCGAGGGGTGCTGATAAATGTCGTACAAGATTGTGGCAAAAACAGTGCCCATGGTGTGAATTTGCCCTTGGCTTCGCGAATAGAAGTCTTGTGCTTTGAGCCCCTGATTTTGTTTAACATCTCTCAGGAGTCCACCCGGCCCACCGATGCCTCGTGTGGAATTCACAAAGGTCTCTCCGAGAGCTGTAGAGTCTTGAAAGATCATCAGAAAAGTAAAGTCAGCCTGGCCTTCATTGATCGCTGAGATACATCCAAGATGCGAGGAACAACTACCTCGACTGGCTCCTTGATTGGAGTCTCGGAGAAATCGACCTACCGCATATTGCAAGTTGGCGTGTCCCATTTCGTGAACATAGACTTCAGCAGAAAGAGCCATCTCATGTCTTCCGCCACCGGCTGTGGAAACTCCCATAACAATCTTTTGAGTATCCCAGTAAGCATTGTTTTCAACACCCGTGTTAAAAGCATCGACCGGGATGTTTTTCTTTGAGGCAAAGAACTGTCCGGCTCTTCTGAGCATTTCATTTTCCAGTTTATCAAGCCAGAAGAAAGCCATGATCTGAGCAATAAAGTGGTTCTGCGCATCTCCGCTATAAGCGTATCGCCAGTGATTTCCTTGAGGGGTCGCTTCTGCTGATTCGGATGCAAAAACTCGAATGGAATCATTGCTGAGACTTGCAGGGTTTCTCAAGTTCTTGAGGTCAACACCAAAAGTCTGCTCAGGGATAGTTGTGCCAAAGTTGAGTGCCGGAGAGTAGACCGAGCCTCTCTGCGCCACCGGGTTCTTCCAAAAAAGACAAGCATCGTATTGAGTGTTGTTAAGGCAATTGGGGTCAAAGGTACCAAAAGTCCGCGAGTCCGGAACGGGTGTGATCGACACGGGCTTACGCTTGAGCCGGAGTATGCGATAGTTTTGATTTTGAAGTTTATCAGAACTCTCCACGCGAAGTTCGATCTGTGAACCAGGATACTGTGAAGGATCAATTTCAACTTGAAAAGGGACCCTGGAAAAACGAGTCTTTAACTGATTGTTGACGAGCAGTTGGAGATTTCTCACATCACCGAGTGGGTTTGCTTCCACTTTCACAAGAAATTTAGAGCTCGGAACTTGATCGGTTGTCGGTTCAAGAAAGACCAGTTGAATTCCCCCATCCCCGCCGGAGCTTTGAGTTCCGTCATCAAAGATTTCTGAGGAAGAATCAAGCGAGCCTGCCTGAAACTGGTTCCTTTCGCCACAGGCACTTGTGAGAAAAGTCAAAGCCAACCCCAGAAAGATCTTTTTCATCGTGGAACTCCACGAAGACCCATTGGAGGAGGTGGTGGTTCTGGGAAGATATAGAACTTTGAAGTGTCAACACTGAGGTTCTTTGCGCCACCCTGATCTTTCATCATTTTTTGATAAGAGTATCTTAAGATACCTTTGCTGTTAGGATTGTTTTCAAGGACCTGAATGTAATAGATCAAAATGACATTTTCGTTCTGCGAGTGCGAAAGATCTACGGACCCGCTGGCCTGAAACGGTGAGAGATCAAGGGTGTTATACAAGGGGAGATTATCCTGCCGATACGTGTAACAGTTTTGGCCTTGAGAATTCGATTCAACACGAATGAATTCAATACCGTAGCCCACTTCAGAGTTGGGATTCACTGGATTTAAATGATTAAGAAGCAAGTAATCATGTTGGAGTCCGTTGGAGCGATCAAAGATGTTATTAAAGTTCATTGCAGTGGACTTGTTCCTAAAGAATAGATATTCCATCATGTCCAAGAATCCGTCTCCATCACTATCAAAATAATAAGGATCAGCTTCGCGACTACGATTGATCATCTCGTTGGTCCAGTTGACGGTAGGCCCTTGAGGATTTCGATTGTAGAGATACTTTTCTTCACATGTGTTTGCGAGATCAAAGTCAGCGTCTTTTTCATCTGAGCAATCGCGGGGAATGTTTTCGTTAAACGCGATGTAACGATAGAATATTCCATCATTGAGGTAGGGATGAAAGGAGTTCCGATTGGCGGGATCAAAAATCTTTCCGCCCATGCGAGCTTTCTGGGCTGTATCTTTCGCAAAAAGATCATTGTATCTTTTCTCATCGCGATCACAGAGGCCGTCACTGTCAGAGTCCGCACCCACCGTACCATCATCACAGTTGGCGGCGTTCAGGTTGTAGACAACAAAACTTTTAATCACATAAGGTTCCGCCGATTTTCCACCAACAATCAAGTTATCGATATTGATAATGGGATCCTGGTTCGCGTCCTGATATTTTCCAAGACCAAGTTCAGCCATTCTTTCAAGTCGCATTTCTGCATTATTACTAGGGGGGCCATAATAGACTGTGGAAAGGTGAACATTTCCAGGGGAGAGATTGGCGAGATTTTCAACGTCTGAATAGATGTTGGGATCAGCGGCGTCCGTAGGAACTCCGTCTGAGATAAAAATAATATTATAGTTGGCCGACAGTTCAGAGTCGATTTTTAAATCTTCTTTGACTGCGGTGATGGTCATTTGAAGGGCTGCGCGATAAGGAGTAGTTCCATTATCGCTTTCTGATTCGAAACGATCGAGCGCCTGATCCATCAAGTTAGGATCAGCTGTGAAGATCCGATTAGGTCCTCCCTGATCCGGGATGTAAGACTCTGCCTTATCATTTTGAAATTTGAGAAATCCCCATTGAATGTAAGGGTTATTGCGATTTTTATCGAGGAAGTCTTTAATCGCAGAAGCTCTTTTTCCATTGTCACGATCAGGATCTGTATCTCTATTCGAGCCTGATTTATCGATGACAAACATCACTTTGGTGTAGAGGCCAAAGATTTTTGGATCCTCAGTACAGACCAAAGACTTGCCAGAAATGTTTAAGCTGTCATCGGCTTGTTTGATTCCCACATCGCCACAACCACTCAATGAACCGACGAAAGTCGAGAACATCACGAGATAACTTCTCAGTTTTGTGAAATTTCTGTGCAATTTTTTACTCATAGCTTCCCCAGTGTGCAGCAATTGCTCGTGAGTCCTTGTTTCTTTTCTGAAAGACCTCCCAGTCATTCAAATACAAATGCAGTGCCAGCAGGTGAGAGTGTGGGAACTCAATCAATGATCGGAAAGTGAAGGGAATTGTCGAAGTTTTAAAATTGTCGAAAGAGCAGGCAAAAGTCCTGAAAGTTTTCAAGATGTTAGAGCGCGACCAAGGTCGGGGCATTAAGATTTGGCAAGGGAGTCAGTTTCCCGTGGGGAGGCCGTTATGCTGAATGAAATCGTGACAATAATAGTAAATCATTAGGAGATTTCTCAAGTTATGCCTTCGCGACATTACTTTAAAGCACTGATGGAAATCACTTCGGATGGCTTTGTTGCTACCGATTCAGATGTAAAAATTAGAAACTGACTCAAAATCCTGTCCCTGGTCTCTGCGACCGCCTCAATGAAGCCAACATTTACCTATGAAATTTGCGTGTTCGTTGGTGATTTCTGTTTCTTGCAAAACAAGAAACAGAAACTCCGTCCGATTTCCTTTTTTTCTCTATTGAGTCAGTTTCAATCCTTTATTACGATGAAAAATCCCCCAACACACAATTTGTCATTGAACTTCCGAAGAAGTCGGACAATCTATCCAAGACGGCTTAGCGTCTTTCGTTTTGATCGCGAACCGGATAGATAAAATCTTTCTGCGTTCGACCCTGGCGCAGTTTTCGAAGATCAAGCTCAGTAATGAGGATGTCGGGTTGGTTGTACCTCCCTAAGAGGATTTCAGTCGTGTGCAATGAATTTTGTGGTGTGATCACCGCGGCCTGGCCACAGTATTCCCGAGCTTTCGTGGCATTTTCAGTGGTGCCAGTCACAAGCGTATAACAATAGTGTTCTACTGATCTTGCCATGGAACACCAGCGCACTCGATTAATTCCAAAATCATCATGAGTCATTGAAGGAACAAGCAGGAGTTCAATATTTTCTGTGGCTAACTGATTTGACAAAGTAGGAAATTCAGCATCATGACAGATCAGAATGGCTGTCTGAATTCCTCGCCATTGAAAAGCTCGCGCTGATGTGCCCCCGGACCAGTTCCAGGCTTTTTCATCAGGAGTGAGAAAGACTTTATTTTGAATACTGACAGTTTCACCGTGATCAATGAAACGACACTGATTGTGGATTTTCCCGTTCTCGATGGCAGGAAAGCTTCCGGTCAGCACAGCTATTCCTGTTTTCTTTGTGTAGGATTTAAAGAAGTCGATGTACCGAGGATGGTCTTCCGAGGAAATTTTCTTCCATTGAGTGGGGAGATCTTTATTAAAGTCCACGAGATCCAGCGCGACCAGCTCAGGGAAAACTATGAGATCAATCTTTTGAGCTGTTAAGCTTTTGAGAATTGTCTCATGTTTTGCCAGAAAGAAATCAAAGCTATTTAGAGTATCGATTGGGTATTGAACAAGAGCAATTTTAACGGATTCGGTGTTGGCCATGGGTGGCTCCTTGGATCACGGCTTTTTGCATTTCATGGATGGCGACAATAGCAAGATCAAATGAAGAAAAACTGGAATTGAGCTCCAATTGCCCCGTGCTCACTGAAAACATCACGTCTCCATCCCACGGAGTGTGAAAGGGTTCGATGACTCGCGCCATCCCTGTGTGAGTCATGATGGCCAAGCGTTTGAGTTCATCTCTTCTGAGTCGAGCATTGGTGATGATGCAGCTGATTGTTGTATTTCCAGACTCAGGTTGACTGCCAGCAATGAGATTTGCCGGGAGAATGGGGTAACGGTTTTGGCTCTGAGAATGCCAGCTCCCGCGAAGAACCTGACCTTGGAAATCGAGAACATTCCCGACCGCATTGACCACCGTGATCGCGAGAAGTTTAAAGCCATCTTTTACAAAAAAACTCATGCCGAGCCCTGACTGTTCTTTGTCAAATCCAGTCATGTATTTGCCCACCCACACATTGGTGCCACCCCCAACTCGGCCGAGTTCTGAGCTGCCTGTTTTTAAAAGGTCCCAAGCCTGTTCACCCATCTCACGGTCCGGATAGACTTTGGAGTCGGTCCGATTTCTCCAGTCATAGACGATGGCGGAGGGGACCGAGGGGATGTCAGAAAACTCTGAGCTATATTGACGACTGGCGAAAAGCTTTCGCATGACTCCGCTGGCTGCTTCCAGTCCGTAGGTGGAACCACCGGCCAGGACGAGAGCATCGATCGTTCCATCACTGCTGGTTTCCTCGACGCAGCTTTGCTCGCGAGTCGCTACGGCGCCGCCGCGAACATCAATTGCTGTCGCGGAGCCTCGGGGGACTTTAATGAGAGTAAGTCCAGTATCTAAGTGAGGGCTTGAGACGTGGGAGAGTTGGACTTCTGGAAAATCGTAATAGAATGGGGCTTTCATGCCCCATTTTTTAGTCTTTCTCTTGAACTCGGTCTACAAAAAATTGTTCAAAGGTCTCTTTCAAGCCACTTTCCACAGAAAAAAAAGCGAGAGCGCCTTGAACGCGTCGAGAAGCTGTCGATGCATCGATTTTCTTTTCAAAGTAGGCGTTCTCAGTATCAAAGAGGCGGTTGTTGTAAATCTGTTGAGCTTGCTGCACGGTGGGGAGTTGATGCTGCTTGTTCATCACTTCCAGAAAGGGGGTCCAGTCTCGCAGAGGGTAAGAAAAATTTCTGAAAACCTCTCGCGAGAAAACTTCTTCGGCCGTGAGCTCAAGTTCAGGTCTTACTTTGGCTGGAAAGAGATCGCGTAACATCATGTTCACTGCTGAGTGCCCGGAGGCCGGAAGACCAAGGATTGGTCCCTAGGGAACTGCGTTTAAACATCAAACAGCTGTCAAAAACCTTAACAGGGTGACCAAAATAGGGGATGATTTCTTGGGAGGGGAGAGAGCCATGTTGGAAGTAAGACAGCTTTCACCAGAAGAAGCCAAATCCAATTTGAAGGTTCTTATGAGCTTGAGGATGCGAATCTTTCAAGATTTTCCCTATCTGTACCAAGGGACCTTAGACTCCGAGGAGAAGTACATTTCCCCCTACAAAGATGCAAAGAATTTTGTACTGATTGCTTGTTTTGATGGCCTTCAGGTTGTTGGATGTGCCACTGGTTTGCCATTAATCGAGGCTTCATCTGAGATTCAGGCCCCGTTCTTGAGTTCTGGAGTGAGTCTCTCCGAAGTCTTCTATTTCGGGGAAAGTCTTCTCTTGCCGAAGTATCGAGGGCAGGGAATTGGGCATCGTTTTTTTGATGGCCGAGAGCGAGCCGCTAAGGCGATCAATGGAATTAAAATGACTTGTTTTTGTAATGTTCAAAGATCATCCGATCACGCAATGAGGCCTCAGAATTATCGACCACTCGATGAGTTCTGGAGCCGAAGGGGTTATCGCAAGGTGCCGGAGCTTGTCGCTCACCTTTCTTGGGTTGATATTGGGGAACCGAAAGAGACTGAAAAAGATCTTGTGTTTTGGGTGAGGCGATGGGGAATGGATGAGCATGATCAGCGAATCAGACAGTGAAAAGAGTTATCGAAGATATTGGCTTCCTGAGCTGATCGTTCTTGGTCTTGCTGGGTTGCTCACTTTTGTTTTCTTTTTTGATTCACAGTGGGATCTCTTCTTTGCAAAGCTCTACTGGACACCCAACGCTCTCGAGGGCCCGTGGTCTCATCAAAGCGAACCCTTGTGGACTTTCTTTTATCATGGAGCTCCCTGGCTCACAGGTTTTCTGATGCTGGGAAGTCTTGTTGTTCTCGGGCTATCTTCTCTGCAAGTTCAGTATCGGAATTTACGAGCCAAAGCCATTTTTGTTTTTCTTGTTTTTGCTCTCGGACCTGGACTTGTGATCAATGCGATTTTAAAACCCTATTGGGGTCGTCCTCGGCCACGGCAAACCATCGAGCTGGGTGGTCAGTATGAATACAAAACTTTTTGGCAACCAGGTGTTGGTGCTCAAGGAATGAGTTTTCCCTGTGGACATTCGTCGGTGGGGAATGCTTACGGAGTTTTCTTTTGGATCTTTCGTCGTTCAAAGCCTCGTTTAGCCTACTTTGCTTTGTTTTTTTCATTGGCCTTGAGCTTGGCCATGGGTCTTGGTCGAATTGTGGCTGGTGGGCATTTCATGTCCGATGTGATTTGGTCTGCTATCATCGTCTATGCAGTCAGTTGGTGGCTGTACTACTTTGGCTTGCGAATTCCTCAACAAGAAGATGGAGCCCTGAAGCAAGGTCGTCTTATTCAAGTGGGAGCAAAAGTTTTTGCTTCACAGTGGCGACGAAGGCTCGGCTATGGTCTTCTCACGCTGGCCACGATCACCTCTTTGCTCGTCGCAAGCCCCTTCTATGAGAAATGGAATTATCAGCTCACCACAGAGCAGATTCCCCAGCGTCAGTTTCTTTTGTCTGTAGAGCGGGGGGATGTGGAGCTCAAAGTGGATCCTGAGCAGGTCAGTGCTATCGACATCAAAGGGCTCGCTAAGGGGTTTGGGTTCCCCAATGTGGAGATTTGGACAGAAGAGGAGACTCTTGCGGATCGTATTGAGTACCGAATCCGCAACAAAGGTGTGTTCTCTGATTTTGAGTCATCGACGGTCGTGTCGGTGAATCCTCAAAGTCTCGACGCATTTTTTCTCAAATTGAAACAAGGAGAATATCGGGGGCCTGAGCCAGAGTCTCTCCCTAAGAATTTTCAAGTTGAAACGCCCTAACGTCTCAGAACAGTTCTGTAGAATCAGTATTTCGTCAAAGTGATGAACTCTTGTTCAATTATCCCAAAGTTCTGGGATAATCATAGGTATGAGCAAGTCTAAAATTGATTTCACGTTGATGGATCGCTCTAAGGTTGCAATTCTTTGCCAGAACCCAGCCATGATCGGGCATATTGTGACTCAATTAGAGGCACAGGGTAAGAAAGTAAAAGTTGAGACCTCGTTGACCAGTTTCTTTAGCCACCTGGAGGCGAACACTCCTGGATTTATTCTGGTTTCAAGAAGCGTTAAAACGGGCATGGGTGCACAGTTGTCGGGATTCCTCCAGAGAAAATTTAAAACACCAGTTCTGACCTTTAGTGAGGACTTGAGTTCGACACCTGCCACACCAGAAAAGGAAGGTCCAAAAACCACGAATTCCCGCGGGATGGCGGTCCCGGAGATTCTTCATATTTCTGAAAAGGCGAAACCAGAGGAGATCATTAGTAATATTGAGAACTTTCAAGATCACTATCAAAAGCAGTTGAATCGAAGTATCGGGGGAGACTTGACTCGAACTGAGCGTTTAGAGGCAGCTCGACATGCAATCAGTGAGAACTTTGCTTCATTGATTAATGCTGAGAACCCCGTCCACTGGGAAGAGGATCAAAAATTGAAAGTGCACTCTCTGCTTTTGAAAACACCGAGTTTCCAAGGGCTTTCTCTTTTTGCGGCGGAGGAAGCTTTGACCGACGAGGAACTTGAAAAACTCAAGCAGAAAGCCACTGTTGAGATGGAATTGCATTTAGGAGAAAAAGTGCAACTGGAATTGCGGGAACTGCCTCAGCCTCTCTCTTGGGATCATTTTCAAAACACGGTGGGAGAATTTGATCAACTGACCTCCGGTCATTTGAAAGAGGGTCAGGGGCTCGTCGCCGCCGTCCATCTTGTTGAGGCTGAAGCTCGCCCTACTGACATTCATGAAAGCCAAACAGGTTTTCATGTTCCACTCGAAGAATGGTTTACATCACAGTCCCTCGTCTTTAAATTGTATTTGTGGCTTGAGAGAAGTCAGAAGAAAGTTCTCTATGTAAAGCCTGGCCGACCCCTGATGGCGACGTCCTTTAAGAGATTTCAAGGCAAAGGTTTAAAATCCGTTCTCATCGATAAAGAGGACATCCATCTCTACGAAGTCCTTCGTGGGCTCAATAAAGCATCCTAATTATTTGCCAAAAGATAACTTAAAACATCAGCTGCCGAATAGTGCTGTTGTTGAGACAAAAATCGACCCAGGTTATTTAAATCATCGCCGGCGGTGAGCATTCTTTGTTCATGTCCCCATTTTTGAATTTGGCCTACTCCAATGTCTGCCATCAAAGCATTACAAAGACATTTTCTACCGACGGTGTCTTGTTTAAGCCCACCTTTCGCGACGTAATCCTTGACGGGTTCCGCCGGGCAGCGCTGCCCGAGGGTGCCATCGGACTTCAAATAAGCGTGGCGGAGGTAACCGAGATCACAGATCCTCTGTCTTTGCTCATACAGAGATGTCTCAGAGAGAGTGCCCTTCAGTCGCACCGCTTTAAAGGGAAAGCCCGTGGGTGAAGAACGAGGATCTGTAAAAACAAAGCCGTGCTCTGGGAAATCTTTTTTTTGAATAAGTTTTAAAACTTGCTCTCTGAGATCGGGTCGCAGTCCCGATTCCGAAGCAAAAGCAAAAGCAGTTCCGACTTGAACACCTTGAGCGCCGAGCGATTTTGCCAGTTTCAATTTTTCAGGAGTGGCATAATCCCCAGCAATCCAGAACGGAAGACCTAGTTGTTTGAGAGCTTCAAAATCAACAATGTCTCTTTCCCCGTAAATGGGTTCACCTAAATCATTGAGTTTCAAGGGACCCCGCGGAGGGGCATTGTGTCCTCCAGCCAGGGGGCCTTCGACGACAAAGCCATCCACGCGTCCGGTGGATTTTTTAGCAAGGCTAGCCGCGAGCACACTGGATGAGACGATCGGGAAAAAGAGAGGACGGTGAAGATCTGGAAGCTGCGTCTGCGGGAAAATCTCTTGGGGGTCAAATTCAGTCCAGTGATCTTCTGAGCTGCCTTCGACCGGAATCTTTAAGCGAGCTTTTTGGTTTCTTGCAAAGAGATCTAGGCAACCGGGTATCTCACGAGGAATTCCCGCGCCCATGATGACCACATCCACACCAGCAAGCATCGCTCCATATAGGGCAGAGAGATTAGGAAGTTGGATTTTTTCCAGCAGATTGATACCGACAGGATGTGAATGCCCCTGTTTTGCGAGCCAGACTTCGCAGAAGCTCGCAGCCACATTGAGTTGAAGAAGGTTCATTGCGGATTTGAGGGAAAACATCCCTGCTCTTTTGTAAGGAGTTTCCGGAGCTTTTCCGCGAGGAATGAAGTAATCTGTGAGAATTTTTTGAGCGACCTCTGGGAATGGAAAAGCCGAGAGAGCGTTCCTCTGACTTTCATCTTTGTCCCCATCTTGAAGCCTTCTCACGAGAACCGAATTAATCGCGGTCCCAGAGATCACACCCAGTTGGCCCTGACGAGAGACTTCTCGAGCTAAGACCCAATTGGAAACCCCAATCCCCATGCCGCCTTGAATAATTTCTGGTAGTTTTTCCGCCATGGGCGCATGATGCCCCAAAGTTCCAAAATGTTCGAGGACTTTATGCCGAAAATAGTATTGAGAAGCTGATGGGAGCACCAAAGTTTAAAAATGCCGGGTTCGTTCCTGTTTCTGGCTTGGTGCAAACACTGAATCTCTTTCGAAAAAAAATAGATTAAGAGCGATCGCGGAAGCATTGCGCTCACGATCGGAGAGCAATGCCATTTCTCCAAAATAGTGACCTTCTTTGAGAAGCGCCACGGTCTCATTCTTCGCGGAGAGAATTTCAACTTCTCCGGCTGAGACAAAATACATCGCATCCCCGGGATCACCGATCGCAAAAACTTTTTCACCAGGGATATAAATGCGATGTTCAAGTTTGATCATCAGATCTTGGATAAATTCTTGAGAAGCGACTTTCAGAAAGGGAACTTTTCCAATGATCGCGCGGTTGATGTGATAGACCATCTCAGCTTGGATTCTTTTCGGAAGTTCAAAAATCAGGGCTTTATCTCGGTAACCTTTGTGAGACTGCCAAAGGTAATGATAATAGGAGCGAACTTTGGATCGGATATCAGAGGGAATATCATGAATCTTCATGAACGTTTCAGCTTTGTCTAGATTGTCCATATGATGTTCTCGAGCGGCATCGGCTCTGGCAATCAGGCTTGCCACATTCGAGAGAATGTATCCAAAAACCCCAACCCCAATGATTTGAGTCGCATTCGCATACAGCATCTGAGTGAGTGTTTTTGCTGCAATATCACCATAGCCCACGGTTGTGAGCGTGGTGACAGTCCAGTAAACGGCTTTAATGTATTCCGCCACGACATCAGGATCGGGTCCTGCGTTGCCACTCCCGAGATAGATCCACCCGCAAGCGATCAAATGAACAAGACCGGGCATGACCATGAGGAGGGGAACTAACCGATACACCACCGGAGGGAGGCGATCAAAATGATCGAGAAAGCCCTTGATGCGAAAGACATGTCGTGTGGTCAGAAAATTGAGAAACAGAAATTCTGAGTGCACGCTGCCTGTCAGTGAGAATTCAATCAAAGCAAAGGGGAAGATGCAAATCACATCCAGAAGTAGCCCAAGATGAAACCAATTTCTAGGGACCTTGTAAGAAAGGCGCTTTTCGATAAAGAAAAGGTAGACATTCACCACTGAGGCCAGAGACACCAAAAGATCGGAGCCAATCTCGAGAGAAGCTGAGAGGGGGTACCCTAAGAGCTTCAGAGGAAACCAAAACCCCACCAGCATGGCCGCAAAGATCGAAAAGAGTCTGAGTTTTTGATGAAAGTTCAGGGTCATCTCGCAACTGTAAGAAGAATTCCAAGAGATCTCACTGCACAACGAGTCAAAATGAGACAGAGGTTCTTGGATCTTATTTGGTTGGTGTTCTTTCGAGGATCAAAGAAGTGCTGACGTCTGTCAGTTTTGAACTGATCGAGACTTGAAGTTCCTGCACTTCAGTGCGAAGACCCTGGCGAACTTCGGAAGCGACTAAGCGTGAAGCTTCCGACGGGTTTAAAGACTTCAGCCGAGAATCACTGAATCGGACTCGAGCGATGAGAGGACATTTTTCATCAATGAGATGGATGACTCCATTTTCTAGATCAGGTCTGATGTTTTCAAAAACACATCCACGAGCAATGCCATCCACGTCAACGGCAGAAACCTTGAGAAGAGCTTTTAAGTGCAAATTAGCGAGGTCTTCTTCCACTTCAGCAAGGGTCCGAGAACGCTCTGTCTTGATTAAGTATCGGGAAGGTGCAAAGAATATTTCAACTTTGAATTTGTTGGCATTTCTTTGGTAGCTTCCTCTGAACTGAGATTCAATGGCTTTATAGAAGGCAAACTGCGACCAAAGATCTTTTTCAAGCTGGGCTGCTCGTAAAGACAGGTTCTCATTTTCTGATCGGTTACTGCCATCTTGCTCAGCTTCTGCGCGGGCCTTGTAATTTTCCAAGCTCTGGTCGGCGCAGCCGATCAGAAGGACTTGGGTGCCCATGAGAAACATGAAAGCGAATGTTGAGTTTTTCATTTTTGAGGTCCTTTCTTAGTTGAGCTCGATTCCGAGGATGTCTTGGAGCTCGGCGCGTGCTTCAAAATAGTCGGCTCTCAGTTGGCTGCGGCCGATTTGAGTTTCTAAGCTCATTTCCAAAGCGTCTTTAAGGTCAGCACTGTTTTTCACGCCTCGGCGGTACTCTTCTTGAACTGCTTTTAAAAAGCCTTCAAGATTTTTCTGATTTTTCT
>JBKCXY010000222.1:0-7816 GCA_046315835.1 Pseudobdellovibrionaceae bacterium
GGGTCATCGTGACCATGTCACCATTGGCAATGTGGGCCACTTCATGGCCGATCACGCCTTCCACTTCTTCTTTATTCATCGCTCTCAAGAGGCCTGTAGAAACAGCGACGAGGGAGTTACTTTTACTGGGGCCTGTGGCGAAAGCATTGATTTCGGGACTCTCATAAACACCAACTTCTGGCATTTTTGGCAAGCCCGCGCGGCGAGACATGTTGTGAACCATCTCTACCACTTCGCGAAGCTGAGGATCGCGGACGTTTTGATCAATGATCTGTACGCCCATGGCTCTTTTCGCCATCCATTTAGAGATGAACAGAGAAATAAACGCTCCACCCATACCCCAGACAGCACAGAACACCAGGGTGTAAGTCATGTAGTTTGCACTTTGGTTCAAGCCAAAAAAGTGAGCGATGATCGAGAAAGCAATGCTCACTGTGACCAGAACAAGAACGTTCGTGATCAAAAATAATGAAATCCGTTTAAACATAGCCATGGTTGAAATCCTCCTTGGATGTCTTGGAATATGTTTATCAAATTGTGAGTGTCAACTCCATCAAAATCGATTTCTTCAAAGGGATAGATGCATCCCTTCATTTTTTATGAAGAGTGACTGTTGAAGCACAAAACTTAAGCAAAAGTGAAATGCAAAGCTTCTTCCTTGATGGTCACGGCGACCTTTCCACCCGTCGACAAGCGACCAAACAAAAGATCATCGACCAAAGCTTTCTTAATGTGCTCATCCACAGCTCGGGCCATGGGGCGAGCGCCATAGACTTTATCATAGCCCTTTTTAATGAGCCACTTGAGCACGGCCGTATCGACCGTGAGATCCACATTTTTCTTTTGCAGTTGCATTTTGAGTTCGTCGACAAATTTTGCCGCCACTTTCAAAATGACGTCTTCGTTCAAATGCACAAAGTGCACAACCGCATCCAAGCGATTGATAAATTCTGGCGAGAAAACTCGTTTGATGGCATCCATACTGGCGTGTTGCGAGCTTTGTTCCACAAGACCAATGCTGCCTTTCGACACTTCGAGCGCACCCGCATTGGAAGTCAGCACCAACATCACATTGCGGAAATCTGTGGTGCGACCATTCGAATCTGTCAATCGTCCTGCATCCATCACCTGCAGCAGGATATTGTAAATGTCAGGGTGGGCTTTTTCGATTTCATCAAGCAGCACCACCGCATAAGGAGATTTGTTGATCGCTTCAGTGAGTTGTCCACCTTCTTCGTAACCCACATATCCCGGGGGCGCGCCGACCAGGCGAGCCACCGTGTGTTTTTCCATGTACTCAGACATATCAAATCGCAAAAACGGAATTCCCATTTGGTGGGCTAGCTGTTTACAGACTTCGGTTTTTCCCACGCCAGTGGGGCCCGCGAAAAGATAGCTTCCAATGGGTTTGTTTTCCCGGCCAAGACCGCTGCGTGACAGTTTGATCGAAGCCACCAGTTTGTCGATGGCTTCGTCTTGACCGTAAATCAAAGCTTTCAGTTTTCGATCGAGATTTTTGAGTTGCTCTTTATCCGAAGAGGACACCGAGGCGGCAGGAACCTGGGCCATTTTTGCGATCACTTGCTCAATTTCCGCAGTGTCGATCACAGCTCCTGTTCTTCCTGCCAGGCGAGCTACCGCGCCGGCTTCATCGATGACGTCAATGGCCTTATCAGGCAAAAGCTTTGCGTGAATGTATTTTGCTGAAAGCTCCACTGACAGTCTGAGCGCTTCGTCGGTGTACTTCACTTGGTGATGCTCTTCAAAACGTGTGCGGAGGCCTTTGAGAATTTCAAAGGCTTCCGCATGAGAGGGCTCTTTGATGTCAATTTTTTGAAAGCGGCGATTCAGAGCGCGGTCTTTTTCAAAGTGCTCGCGGTATTCTTGATGAGTGGTCGATCCAATACAAGAAATTTCACCATTAGCCAGTGCAGGCTTTAAGAGATTGGAAGCGTCCATACTGCCGCCGCTGGTAGCTCCTGCTCCCACAATGGTGTGAATTTCATCGATAAAGAGAACCGCGTTCTTTAGCTTCTTCACTTCTTTCACAATGCCTTTCAGTCGCTGCTCGAAATCCCCGCGGAACTTGGTGCCGGCGAGCATTGAACCCATATCCAAAGCATAGATGACTTTGTCTTTCAGGACTTCGGGCACTTTGCCTTCGACGATGCGCGAAGCAAGGCCTTCGGCGATGGCGGTTTTCCCAACGCCGGGTTCGCCAATGAGAAGGGGATTATTCTTGGTCCTCCGAGAAAGCACTTGCATGGTTCTTTCGAGCACGTCGTCTCGACCAATCAAGGGATCAAGCTTACCAGCTTTGGCCATCTCGTTGAGATTTGTGCAGTGGGCTTCGAGCGGGGAAGATTTGCTTTCATCTTTCGGTAAGCCATCAGCATCAAGTCCTGGGCCGGGGAGGGCGCGGGGATCCGTGCCACTCACTTCATCACCGATCCCGTGGGAAATATACTGAATCAAATCAAACTGTGAAATACCTTGGCTGGCCAAGGAGTAAGTTGCAAAACTGTTTTGCTCGTAGAAAAGTGCGACGAGCAAATGGCCTTCATGAATTTGGTTGCGCCCAGCACTTTGCACCTGCATGGCTGCGCGCTGAAACAAACGGTGACAAGCCAGGGTCAATTCCGGAGTCCAAGAATCATAACCGCCGTAAGCACCCAGTTGTTCAGCAGTGATTTCTTGGCAGTTCTTTTTAATATTTTCTTTCAAGGACTTTCTGATTTTGGCGATATCGGCATTCATGCCATTGAGGATTTTTTGAGTCAGTTCAGACTCAAGAAGAGAATACAAAATATGTTCGAGAGTGACGAACTCATGTCGTGATTTTTTGGCATGTTCAACGGCAGAGCCCAGCCTTTTTTCCAAATCTTTGGTCATCATAAGGCCTCCTCGAGAGTGCTCTTCAAAGGATGTTGATTCATCCTTGAGAACTGGTTGACTTGCATGACTTTCATTTCAGCCGTTTCCAAAGTAAACACGCCGGCGGTTCCTGCGCCCTTTTTGTGGACATCGAGCATGATCTGAGTGGCTTGCTCTTCATTCTTTCCAAAAAACCGGCGGAGGACGAGAACCACGAAATCCATGGGCGTGTAATCATCATTCAGAAGAAGCACGCGGTACATTTTTGGAGTATCCACTCGCTGGAGAGTGTCCACCGATCCGGCAGTGTCATTTTGATTTTGCTGATTCGAGTTCACTAAGTTGCTCATTTCAATATTCTCTCTTGTCTCTTTCTTTCCGCAAAGGGGCTGTCTTCTCTGCCTTCAGCTAACTTCCAAAAACCAGACTTAAATCCAGGCCTTAAGTCCCTAAATGAGACTTTAGATCCAAAGGCTCTCGCTTAATTTGGGTCTGAACATGAGTTTGGCAAGATCAGTTGAGTTAGAACTCGGCCTCTGGCACCATTTTAATGTTCAATCACACACAAGGAGCAGCATGAGAACACTAAAAAACACCCAAGGTTTTTCACTTGTTGAGTTAATGGTTGTTGTGGCCATCATCGGAATTCTAGCCACCATGTCCGTGGGCGCGATCCAAAAGCAGATCGCCAAAGCGCGCCAAACAGAAGTAAAGACAAACTTGTCTTCGCTTTACACCGCTCAGAAAACTTTCCACGCGGAATTCAATTCTTACTACTCGAATATGCAAGTGGTGCGATTCACTCTGGAAGGAAATTTGAGATACAACCTTGGAACCGGTGCTGGCGGGGCACCATCGGGATATCCAGCTGCATTGCCAGCAAATAATGAGAATAACACTGCGACTTTGCTCTGTACGACAACAGGCACCTGTACGTTATTACCAGAAGCTGTGGCTGATGCCAATTTACCTGGAGCTGCAACAGCGGCTGATACTTTCACTGCCGTAGGTGGTGGGCGGGTTTACAAGGGTAATGACGACGTTTGGTCGATGAATGAGAATAAGAACCTTGTGTTGGTGACGGACGGTCTTGCAGACTAGGAAAAACGATTGTTGACGCTCGGCTGCGATCTCAGCACCGAGTTTGGTTCGCAGGCCTAATTAGATTGCCCGCAAAACAAAGATTCGCAAAAATAGGAGCTGATGAAGCTCCTATTTTTTTTACTTTTTATAAGTCTTGGAATTCTCTCACTGACTTGGGTCACAGCTCCTGCGCCTGAAGAGCGGCCCAAGTATTTTGTGGCGCCACCGCCCTATCTTGAATATTTTCATTTTGGTTTTCATGAGACGATGGCGGACAGTCTATGGATTCGGGCCATTCAGGATTTTGATTATTGTGAGCGCAAAAAATCTGAGAATCTGTGTGCGGGGAGTGGCTGGCTGTATCAGATGCTTGAAACGATTACGAATCTTTCTCCCCATTGGCGAAAGCCTTATGCCACAGGCGGCGTGGCGCTCAGTGTGATTATTTCCGACATTGATGGAGCGACGAAATTTTTTGATAAGTCAGTGAAGGCTTTTCCGCAGGATTGGAATTTTTTGTACCGTGCGGCATATCACTCGCTGTACGAAGAAAAGAACAAAGAAAAAGCCGCGCAGCGCTTGATCGCGGCGGCTCGTGCGGGTGGGGGGGATTGGTTTTACAGCCTTGCCCAGAAACTCATGCTTGAAAGCGGCGATCGAGAACTCGCTCAGCGCTTGTATCAAGAGCTGGTCAATCAAGGTTTCAGTCCGCAGCTGCTCGAGCGCATGAAATCGCGCTTCTGATTTTGCGACGGTCCGTCGACCTCTCCATTCTTTAATCTGTTAGTGTTAGAAATTCAGTCCGCTCTTGTGATCAGGAATTGATTACTTTGAGTAAGCCCTCCACCTCTGAATGCGGTAGGTAAGTATTCTTGGGAGCTTTCCTCAAAAAACGAAGCGGCCACTGCTGGCGGGCAAAGTTCATCATGTGGTTTTTAAATCCAGCAAAGCCAAAGGGAAGCTCAGCTTTTATTCGCATAAACTCACAGTGCAAAAGCTTCTCGGCCATGCTCGCTCGTGAAATCACAGGAGCCAAAAAGGGAAATCCCTTTGGGAAATTTTGGGATGGGCTGGTTTTCACTCGCATCTTGCTCACGCGTTTTGAGGAGCTGGGCCTCAGGGGCTATTTCACTGGCAATCACTTGCAAAAAGAGATCAGTTATCGCCAGCGCGAAGAGTATCTAAAAAAATGGAATCAGTTTCTCTACCGCTTGAAGCAAACCAGGGCCACGCCACAGTCAACGCCCCACCTCACCTCCCCGCTCAGAAATTCACCCTCAATTGGGCCTTGACAGGGCCCCCGTTGCACCCACATTCTAGGCGTCTTTCAACGAAAATCAGAGACCAACCTGGAGCTCTTAAGTATGCGAGATTGTTACGAAATATTAGGTGTTGAGCGCTCAGCGGATGCTGATACCATCAAGAAAGCTTACCGCAAGCTTGCCATGCAGTACCATCCCGATAAAAATCCCGGCAATTCTGAAGCTGAAGAAAAGTTCAAAGAGGCCGCGTCGGCCTATGAAATTCTCTCAAACCCCGAGAAAAAAGCGCAGTATGACCGCTTCGGCTGGCAGGCCTTTCAAAATGGTGGGCGCGGTGGCGGAGGCGCGGGCTTCCAGGACATGGACGATATTTTCTCATCTTTCGGGGATATCTTTGGCGACTTTTTTGGTGGCGGCATGTCCTCAGGACAGCGTTCTCGTTCGCGAACAGGGCCGCGCCGTGGCTCTGATCTGAGATACATGACGGAGATCAATCTCAAAGACGTCATCGAAGGGGCTGAAAAAGAAATTGAATTTGAAACTGACGATAACTGCGAAGTCTGTAATGGCTCCGGAGTTGAAAAAGGCAAACAGCCGCAGTCTTGCAACACTTGTGGCGGTCAGGGGCAGGTGCGAGTCTCCCAAGGATTTTTCCAGATGCTGAGCACTTGTCCTACTTGTCAGGGCCGCGGTTCGATTGTGAAAGATCCTTGTAAGCCCTGCAAAGGTCGCGGCCGGGTGAAGCAAGATCGAAAAATTAAAATCACGATTCCCCCAGGAGTGGACAATGGCACGCGCCTCCGTGTCAGCGGCGAAGGTGAAGGCGGATTCCGTGGCGGCGAAGCCGGGGATCTTTTCGTAGAAGTGAGAGTGAAAGAAGACTCCAAGTTTGAGCGCGAAGCCGATCATCTTTATGGTCGAATCGATCCCGATTATATTCAGTTGATTCTGGGAGCCGAAGTCGAGGTGGAAACTGTCACCGGGAAAATCAAAGTAAAAATCCCGAAAGGGGCCCAAGTGGGCGAGCAGATTCGGATCGCGGGCGAGGGGGTTCCTGGCCTCAGATCCGGGCGGCGAGGGGATCTCTATGTGACTTTGGGGGTCCATTTCCCAGAGAAGCTCACTAAAGACGAGGAGCGTCTACTCAAAGAGATTGCTGAGAAGCGGGGCATTGGTCTGACGGAAGCCTCAAAAATCTCATTTTGGGGCAGAAAAAAGTAATCCTCTGCCTTGACGGCGGGGGGATAGGCCCCAGATTTAGATTGTGAATTGAGACTTAATTTAAAAGGAGTAGTTATGGGTAAAATTATTGGTATCGACTTGGGAACCACAAATTCGTGTGTGGCGATCATGGAGGGCGGTGAGCCCAAAGTTCTCGTGAACGAAGAGGGTGCAAGAACAACTCCGTCGGTTGTGGCTTTCACAAAGGATGGCGAGCGACTCGCGGGTCAAATTGCGAAACGCCAAGCTGTCACAAATCCTGAAAACACCATTTACTCTGCAAAGCGATTCATCGGTCGCAGATTTAGCGAAATTCAAGATGAAATCAAACTCGTTCCTTACACCGTTGTAGAAAAAGGCAACGACTGTGCTTTCAAAGTTCAAGGAAAACCAGTGAGCCCCGAAGAAATCGGAGCGGCTGTTCTCGCAAAACTGAAAAAAGTGGCTGAAGACTATCTCGGCGAGCCCGTGACAGAAGCTGTGGTCACAGTGCCTGCGTACTTCAACGATGCGCAAAGACAGGCGACCAAAGATGCAGGCCGCATCGCGGGCCTTGAAATTAAGCGGATCATCAACGAACCTACTGCTGCTGCTTTGGCGTACGGGATGGACAAGAAGAAAGAACAAAAAATTGCGATCTATGACTTTGGGGGAGGTACATTCGATATCTCGATCCTCGAAGTGGGCGATGGTGTGGTCGAAGTCAAAGCCACCAATGGGGATACTCACTTGGGTGGGGATAACTTTGATACTGTGATCCTCGAGTGGCTGGTGACCGAATTTAAAAAAGATCAAGCCATCGACCTCCGCAATGACAAAATGGCTTTGCAGCGTTTGAAGGAAGCTGCAGAGAAAGCTAAAATTGAGCTTTCAACAGCGCAAGAAACTGAGATCAACTTGCCATTCATCACAGCAGACCAATCAGGTCCAAAGCACCTTCAGATTAAGCTCAGTCGAGCGAAATTCGAACAAATGACCGAAGACCTTGTAAGACGTTCTGTTGAGCCTTGCAAAAAAGCTTTGGCGGATTCAGGTTTTAAGCTCTCGGAAATCGATGAAGTCGTTTTGGTCGGTGGATCTACTCGTATTCCTGCAATCCAAAAAGCAGTGAAAGATTTCTTTGGCAAAGAACCTAACCGCTCAGTGAACCCTGACGAAGTCGTCGCTGTTGGTGCGGCTGTTCAAGGGGGAGTCCTCACAGGAGAGGTGAAAGATGTTCTTCTTCTTGATGTAACACCGCTGTCTTTGGGAATCGAAACTCTGGGTGGCGTGATGACGACACTGATTGAAAGAAACACCACGATCCCTGTGAAGAAGTCGCAAGTGTTCTCGACAGCGGCAGACAATCAGCCAGCTGTGGACATCCATGTTCTTCA
>JBKCXY010000223.1:0-8139 GCA_046315835.1 Pseudobdellovibrionaceae bacterium
GAAGGGGACCGTATTCAAACTGGCAAAGCCCCTTTTTCCTTTGTCATTGAGAAGTATTCAGAAAGTGCCAGTGAAGCCCCCACCGTGATCGTTGAGGTGGCACCACTCCCTCAGGTTCCAATAGCTCATTCTGTGCCGCCGGCGCCCCCGGCTCCACGAGCGGTCGACGAGGCAAAACATGTGATTTCACCAACGGAAGCTTCGGTGCCAATTGCTCCTGAAAAAGTGGAGGGACCGTCCCCCCAAGTGCAAGCGCAGGTCTTCATTGATGAAGCTAAAAAGAAAGCTGCTCAGATCGTTGCCCAGTCTTATGGTGAGGCCGAAAAAGCAGCTCAAAGCGTTTATGATCAAGCGCAGATGGACCGTAAGCGGCTGCAGCAGGAGGGCGAAATTCTTTTGAAGCAAGCGCAGACAGATTCTCAGTCCATTCTGGACAGTGCAGAGAAGCTGGCCCAAGAAATGATGGATGATGCTCGTAAAGTGGCGGCGGATCTCCGTGAGAAAAGTCGCTCGGAGCGCGAGCACCAGTTAGCTTTGTTTGAAAAAGAACTCAGTCTTGAGAAATCCAAGGCAACGGCTGAAATTCAAAAAGCTCGCGACAGCTACAAAGAAGTTCTCGAGCGATCTTTCGAGCAAGAAAAGAAAATGAAACTTCAAGAGCTCGAATCGCAAGCTGAATTTGAACTGAAGAATAAACTTCAAGGGCTTGAAAAGGAAAATCAAGCTCTCCGAGAAGAATCCCTCGCCTTTGCTCATAACACCAAGTCAGAAGCAGAATCGGAAGCTCATATTTTGAAGGCAGATGTGGCAGACTATGTTCAGTCACAAAGAGAAACTGCGGATCGTTACGTGGCAGAGAGAATCCAGTCCATGGAGCTGCTGCAGAAAAAACACGATGAAGAGTACCAAGTACAACGGGAGGGGTTTGAAAAAGAGCTCCATCAGGTGCAACATAAGATTTCTAAACTTGGTCAGGAACTCGAAAAGAAGTCCACCGCGAATCAAGAGCTTTCTTTGCGTGAGAAAGAGCTGGAAAAGAATCTTGCAAACTTCGTCCAGAAGGTTGAGGCTCTCAATCAAGAGATAGGCAGCAAAGAGAAATCAATCGAGAGTCTCACCTCGGAATGCAAAAATCGCGAAGAATATCTCAAAAAATTGGAGTCACAGTTTTTTGAAACCAATGCAAAATTGGACCGAGAGCTTTCTCAGAAGCAAAGTCTGCATCGTGAAACCATGGAAAAGCTAGATCAAGACTATCAAGTTCATCTGGCTCAATTGGAAGACCTCAAAAGAGAAGCTGAACGCAAAGCGGTTGAATTAAAAACCAGTCATGAAGTTCAAGTTCAGGATCTCAAAGATAAGTATGAGGCCTTGGCTCGCACAGAAAAGCAAAAATATGAAGCATTGCTGGCTTCTGAAATGAAAGAAATCCAGAAACAAAAAGAAAAGCTCATGGAAGGGATTTGGGCAGCCGCCCCCAATCTTGCCAATGAGCTCGCTTTAGCTGCCGAGAAGTCAGCTGCAAAATATGTCGAATCAGAGAAAATCTCAGCTCTTTCAAGCTCCTTGCGAACCAGTTTTGAAGAGCACTTAAAGATCAAGATCTCAAAGATGCTGAATCATCATGAGGATCGACCAATAAAACAATTGCAAGTGAAGGCCAAGTACCCTTGGCAGCCTTTTATTGCAGGGGCATCGACCATGGTCCTTGCTCTGACGGTCTATGTGGGACTTGCTTACCAAATGGACTGGAGCGTGAATCCTGTGCAGAGGGCTTTGAAGAAGGAAACTCAAGCTCGGCAGCAATATCTTGCAGCTCGAAAGTTCAACCCACCCAAAGATCAAGAGTTAAGAAACACATTGGTGGAATCTGTGATTTACACCCAAGGATTTGTTGAAAGCTTCAAAGATGAGCAGTGGAAGAGTGATCTGATGAAATCTACAATGATGTACATGCTTCGAACCTTCGAAGTCCCTGAGGAAAAGTCGATTGCTGCAATCGCGGCTCTCCAATCGACGGTCCTTGAGCTTGAGCAGAGAAAAGAAAAGATCCATCCGGATTTTGTTTCAAAAGATTTGGCTAAAATGAACGAACTCGAGCAAAAGACGAAAGAAGAACTCAAGAGTATTCTTGGCACGGAAGTCAGAGTGGAAGCTCTCCTTCAGCATCAAGCCGAGTACCTGAAGCAAAACCTCATTCGCCAGCCGGCGAGCCAGTAGGGGATTGTCCCTTTTTCTTCAGAGCCTGAAAGCTGATCACTCCAAGACTCAAAGCCATGGCAGGAATTACAAAATAGGTGAGGCCTTGTTCCAAATTCGCCAGCTGGTGGTGTTTAGAGGCATCAAGGATGAGCCAAGTGGTATAGGTGGTATAAGCTGCAAGAAACAGAATTCCTTCCCATCGATTGATTTGATAGCCCGAGATGAAAATCGGCAGACAAGCAATGGCTGTTGCAAGCATGACCATCATATCAATCGTGAGCATAGCTGGAGTCACTGATAGTCCACCATCTGAGGCCATCGCAGAGACCCCAAGAATTGCGAGAATATTATAGATGTTACTTCCAACCACGTTGCCGATAGCAATGTCTCTTTCACCTTTGAGCGTTGCCATGATCGAAGTCACCACTTCCGGGAGCGAAGTCCCTGCAGCCACAATTGTCAGTCCAATCACC
Organism: Pseudobdellovibrionaceae bacterium; assembly: GCA_046315835.1. GTDB lineage: Bacteria > Bdellovibrionota > Bdellovibrionia > Bdellovibrionales > Bdellovibrionaceae > JAJTIC01. The sequence continues at coordinate 2,676 of JBKCXY010000223.1, forward strand.
GTGTCTGAAACACCGATGGACTTGGCAAGTGCAACAGCTCCGTCAACGAAATAGCTTCCACCGATCACGAGAAAAACTAGACCCAAAGCAATGAAGAGTAGATTTTTAAAGTGCTTTGGGGGTTCTGTGTTTTCTTGAGATTCAAAGCTGAGTTGTTCCTGACCTTCTTTGCGAGCCTTTACAGTAAGAAAAGTGGTGTAGCCGACAATTCCAGCAAAAAGGATGATGCCCTCAAAAGGACTGATGTTGAGATCAATTGCAAACAGGATTAAAGCAAGGCTCACCGCGATCATGATAGGAACATCTAATCGTACAAGTTGGCTCACAACTTTCAGCGGGGCGAGAAGAGCACAGAGTCCTAAAATAAAAAGCACATTGAAAGAGTTACTGCCAACCACATTAGCCACCGCAATTTCATAGTTCCCTGACCAAGTCGCTTTTAGGGAGACAATCAGCTCCGGAGAGCTCGTTCCGAAAGCTACAATGGTAAGACCAACCACCAAGGAGGAGACCCCAAAACTGCGGGCAATTTTTGAAGCGCCTTGAACCAGAAGTTCTCCGCCGATCACAAGTCCAATCAGGCCGCCGATAAGAGAAAGAGCAATCATAAATCCTCCGTTGAATCCTCAAAGTACAAAAGATTAAGAGCCGAGGTCTATGAAAAAGGGCGATTTGTGCCATTTTACTTTTGAGGACCATTTCTTCTTAGAAATCCAAGTGCGAAGTTGGGGATTCATCACTTGGTGCTGCTGCCACAAAGTTCTATAGGATTTTCTGATGGATTCAATTTTGAAAAAAGATAGTCCACCAGGCTGCCCCCAAGGTCGCAGGCCCAGTGCAGACTTGAACCAGCGAAGGGTGATAAGTCCGGCACAGAGGACCAGGGGTGTTTGAAGAAAATGAATTTCATCGGCAAGTTCTAAGCGACGGAGGATTGTTTCATAGGGGCCATAGCCATCAATGATCCACTGTGGACTAGATTCAATTTTTTGAATTTCAGGCAGTATTTCCTGGTGAGATCTGACTTCCCCAGATTTGTCGAAAAGAATTTCATCCATTGAAAAGAGCGGCAATTGGGTTTGACGGTGGATTCTCTGAGCGAGGGTGGATTTTCCGGAACCAATGGAACCAATTATAGCGATGCGCTTTATGGGCAAGAGAGCATCACTTTCTTTTCAGCGGCCGAGCGTGATCCGAGCCTAAAAGCTCTGCCCGTTCTTCGATAGGAAAAAAACTGATCCACTTTTGAAAGACAGACAGCGAGAGAAAGAGGGAGCGATCCATATTTTGCAAAGACTCTGAAAGAACTTGTTCATGAGTGACCGAAACATTGGAATTCTGAATAAAAGCCTGGCTATCAGGGCGAGTGAGCCAACGCTGAATCATCGGGAGATCGGCTTCCAGATGAAACTGCAGACCGTAAGCTTTTGTGCCGTAGCGGAAAGCTTGGCCTTCAATCAAAGAGGAAAAAGCCAAGTGCTCAGCGGATTTAGGAGGCTCAAACATATCCTGATGATACTGGAAGAGCTTCTCTGAAGCTGAGAAATCAGAAAACAAAGGGTCTGCTTGTCCCTTCTGCGTCAGGTGGATATCATGCCAGCCAAATTCAAGAGAGTGTGCTTTTTTAACTGGGCTCCCTAAAACTTGCGCTAGGAGTTGAGCGCCCAGGCAAATCCCCAGAACTGGAATATCCATTTTCAGAGCTTGTTCGATTTGCTTCATTTCCCAAGCAAGGTGAGGAAATTTATCACTTTCGTAAACCCCCATGGGGCCCCCCAAAATAACAAGGCCCGAGTAGGATCTAATGTCTGGTTGGGATTCGGGTTCTCTCGCAAAATTGACGTAGCGAAGCCTTAGGCCGGATGCTTTGAGCAGGGGATTCAGTGTGCCCAAGGGTTCATGGCCAGCATGCTGAAAAACCATCACTCTACGCAAGAGGTTCCTCGAAAGAAGGAGATGTTTCAAGCTCAGCCAAGGGAAGTCTCAAAGAGAAAATCGTTGGGTGTGACAGAGATTTGAGGACTAATTGGCCGCGGAATTTTTCTGTGATGCCCTTAGCGACAGAAAGACCAAGGCCCGTGCCTTTGCCAATTTCTTTGGTCGTGAAAAAGGGCTCCATGATTTTTTCAACATGCAGAGCGGAGATCCCTGGACCGCTGTCGCAGACATCAAGGAAAACTGTTCTGTCTTCTATTCGACCGGCCATCCGAAGGACTCGAGGACTGTTGACTTCACTCAAGGCATCGATGGCATCGATGGCATTGGAGATCAAGTTAATCACCACTTGGCCGATTTCTGCAGGTTTGCAGGAGATGGGCAAAATTTCAGGTAAATCGAAGACCAATTCAATATTTCGATTTTTTATTCTGTCGTGGCTTAAAGAAATAGCTTCCAGACAAATTTGAGTGAGATTTTCAATGGACTCTTGATCTCTTTCAGAGTTCCGGGAAAGATTTCTCATTCCTCGGACAATGGCAGCAATGCGTCCGACGGTTTGGATGATCTTTCTGCTCTTTTCGATGATGAAGTCTCTTTCGAGATCATTCTTCTCAGCCTTGGTGGCGATGCGTTCCGCTTGGGCGCTGATGATGGCCAGTGGGTTATTGATCTCATGGGCAATGCCCGCAGCCATTTCTCCGAGAGAAGAGAGTTTTGCAGACTGGATCATTTGTGAGCGTTTGACCTCAAGTTCCATTCGAAGTAGGGTTTGTTCAGTGACGTCGGTCACCGAGGCCAGGTAGCTTTGGACTTGGTCATCTTTTGAGAAAACACATTGGGCTCTGGCTCTGAAATACAGAACTTTTCCGCTGATTTGAAGAGTGTATTCAAATTCTGTGGGAACTTTCATTTTTTTTGAAAGTTCCAAGTTATAGCGAGTTTTTTCAAAAATATCCTCGGGAACCAACTCAGATAGAGATTTACCAATCAACTGCTCTCGAGGCTTGAGGAGCTTACTTTCATCAGCGACCCAAACATTCATGTATTTGAGGTCCGGAGAAAGTTGAAAGACAATATCGTTTAAAGCATTGACAAGGGCATCCATTTTTTCATAGCCATCGCTGGCCATCTTTTCGATTTTGAAATTAATTCTTTGGATTGCATAGATCGATATAAGTGCAGACCCCACGCTGAGTGGAATCATGCAAAGCCGGAAGATCCGCAAAACTTCAGGATCAGTTATGGCCCCTTGGCGAGGTGCCAATGAATAGACCACAGTGAGGATCGTTGTCGTCAGGAGCAGTGCTGGCAGAGATCGATGGTCAGCGACGGGGAAGAGGGCGAGCCCCAAGCATCCAATCGTGATAAACCAAGCTCCTACCCCAGATTCAGTTCCAAAATAAAAAGTGGAACTAGCGACAATAAGGTAGGAAAAGCAGAAGAAGATTGTCTTCAGGTGTTCACTTTGGGATTTAAAGTGCAACCAATAAATCAATCCGAAGAAAAGGCATCCTCCGTAAGTGATGGCGCTGACAAGAGGAAAGCTAAAGTAGATCATCCCAGCCCCATAAACAAAGGCTGTGACAGACAGAAAAAGGCAAATAAATTGAAAATATTTATCGCGGTCTGTGCCCTTGAGAATCTGCATGCTTTAATTGAACCACAGCCTTGAGTGCGGCATCAACATCTAACACAGAGATTGTCGCCTTGGTGGTCAAGAAGGCTGAGATCTTTCGCGCCGTTTGCAGGATCATAGTCTTGATTTCTGGCGCTGTGAGGTCTGGGTTATTAGAAATTTCTCTTGCGTCGATGATTCAATGACGGAGCTCCTGTATCCAGGAGCTCGTCTCCGTAAAGGTAAGGGTTGCTCGCGGTTCTTCCGTCCTTAAGGTCTTGAGCGGCGCCCAGAAGCCAAGGCCTAGTCCCGTAATAGTGAAACGGAGAAATCCCATTTTTCCCGCCAAGCGCCGTGGCCAAAAACAATCGTCGGAATTTTTTCTTTTCTCTGCAGAGCTTCTTTCGGTAAGAAAAAGTCCACTTGGCGACCCTGGATTTGCACATTCTCTCTTTGCACACTGTAGGTGTAATGGGCGCTGCCGGGGTGAGAAGGTGACGTCGGTTGGCTTGGCAACTGTCTCACCCTTGCTTCAGAGGGGAGCGGGTTGCGAGAAATTTGGTACCGAGCTCCCAAATAGCGAGCCACGTCCACATAGGGAACTGTTTGCAGTTGGGCGTGGCCAGAGATTGAAAGTGTCACACCAAAGAGAAAGAGCAAATCAAAGAGGAATTGAGACCGAGAGCATCATCGCATTGAATTCATATTTCGAGTAGCTGTCAGAAACCTTAATTGATGATCCGCCAGATTCAATCGTTTCAGGTTCCCACATCAAGTATTCAAAATTGATTGAAACCAGGGGGAGGCCTGTGTAGCCAAAACCCACTTTGAGGGGAGCACCATCAGTCAGTGTTGATTTAGAACCAGATTGATCAGCATCAAGATCTGCCATCACTCCATATCCGACCCAGGCTCTGAACATCACAGGGAAATTGTAGCCGACAGAGAGGTAAGTAATTGACGTGTCCACATCCCTCGAGGCTCCAGTTTCTGGCTTACTTTTTCCTCCAACGCCCATTTCATAATCAAGACCTGTCCATAATCCCAAGAAGCTCCAGCCGACGCGAGCACCGAGAACAGGAGATGTGTACTTATCTTTTTTCGAAACATTCGAGAGATCTGTGTTTTCCAAGTTACCAGAACGGTAGCCCAAATAAGGTTCAATCATAAACCCCGCATGAGCAGATGCGCTCATCAGAAACGCAAAAACTAAAGCGAATACCTGTTTCATTGAAAAACTCCTTTTAAAAGTTGGTAACTCAAGGATGACCTAGGATCAAGGTGAGGTAAAGTTGAGATTTCCTAAAATGATTCAGATGGGCAGTGCCATAAAGTCCCCAAATCACTCAAGTCACTTTGCTATTTGATGATTACAAACTGACTCAAAATCCTGTCCCTGGTCTCTGCGACCGCCTCAATGGAGCCAACATTTACTTATGAGATCTGCGTATTCGTTGGTGTTTTCTGTTTCTTGTCAAACAAGAAACAGAAATTCAATCCGATTTCCCATTTTTCTCTAGAGAGTTAGGTATTTAGAGGACGGCGTTCTGCTGAAGGGACAGGGTTATGAGTCAGTTTTTGATGTTTTTCACGAGCGTGATTCATGCGTGTCCCGGCACAGTGAATGAATTGATGCCTCGAAATGATTGACGACGAGATAGTTTTGGTGATGCTTATGGCTCCAGTTCGGGAAATCAAATTCAATCCCACGGATTCTTTTGGTCTTAAGTATCGTTGACCTCAGCGATCAAGGCCCTCTGCAAGCGGGTGATGAAGCCCTTGTCAGTGTCGATAGCCTTGACTCGAGCTTCATTCAATATTCCTTCAGGGAGGGGCCCTGTCGGAAGTGATTGATGGCACCATAAGTGCATTTAATTGACAGCGTGCCATAGTGGCACCAACCACAGTGAG
>JBKCXY010000224.1:0-2075 GCA_046315835.1 Pseudobdellovibrionaceae bacterium
GCAGTGAGAAGGAGAGTAATAAGAAGGAGAGCAGTGAGAAGGAGAGTAATGAGAAGTAAACTAATGAGAGGGAGAGCAGTGAGAAAGAGAGTAATAAGAAGGAGAGCAGTGAGAGGTCGAGAGAAAAATAAGTAGAGCAAAAATAGGTAAAGCAGAAAGAGTTCGAGCGAAAGAGAATTCGAGTAAAGAGAGCTTGCGCGAACAACATGAGCGAGAGCGCTCCAACGAGATTGAGATAAACAGAGAGCGTATCAGTGGGTGCAAAAGGCCCAGCATGCACTAACTAGAGTTTATTGATTTGAAGTATGGATTGAACGGATTCAGATCAAACTGCGTAGAGACCATATCGTCGGGGATGGCACAACAAAAAGGACCAGCTATCTTAAACATCAGGTCCGGCTTGGCGAGAGGGCTGAATTGCCCTCTAAACTTCGATCGCGGGGAGTAACAAAAGTTTTAATGACTCTTGCAGGCGACTGAAATCTTGAGGAAGACGCCCCAGTTCAATGCGGTTACTTCGCATTTGCTTGGCAAGCTCTGGATCGATTTCACCATGAGAGAGCACGTCGCTCACTGAGGATTTGACTCCGATCAGAATCAGCGGTGAACCTTCCTCAAATTTGATCTGTGCGTACTCAGCCAAAATCTGTTTGTGCCCTTTCGTCATCATGGACCAGTCCTCAATCAACAGGGTGATATCCCCCAGTTCTACCAAGTCATTCACTGTGTGGAGCTGCTTTTCCAGTTCTGCAAATCTAAGCATCGCCCATTTTTCTGAAATCTCATGAAAGTGGACCGCCACTTTATTGATGAGCTCATCACGTGATGATTCCAAAGTCCAAATTCGGTCTGTGAGCTGAACTATAGGTCGCGATTCTGAGAAAAAATTGAAACCAGAAATCGAAGTCACATTTGAGTAAGAATCGCTGGCTGAGTGAACTCCATCAGAGGAATCCCCACTTCCCATTTCAGAAGAAGCAGACTTCTTGGAAGTTTCGGGATTTGTATCTACATAAAATCCACCGTGGTGAGAGTTCTGCATTCCGCGCGCTTGATTAATCTGAGTCGCCGAAGCTTGATTCAAGAACCAGTTATAGAACGCAGGCTCTAAAACCATTCTTACCAAATGAGCGACAGTGACCTGCTGCTCAGTATCTAAGTCCTCAGCGTTCTTCACCACGGCCGTCGCTAGAAATCTTTCATTGTAACTAATTGGAATCCGCAAGTCCCCGGCCTTTAAGACCGAGGCTGCGGACTGAATTTCTGCGGAAGTCGCATCGTTCAAGATGCTGACCTCCAACCCCTTACCATAGCGATGCTGAAGGATATCCCTCAATTTTTGCACCGATTGCGAATTCATCACTTCAGCGATCATCTTTACTTACCCCATTACCTTTGACCAACCTCAATGCCGGTCAAAACTAAGATAAGGCAATCGATGTGCCGAAATTTGTTACTCTCCAACTCGTATTAAATGAGAAAGGGCCCTCTATTGTAAAATAGAGAGCCCTTTGAATTGTAGACAGAACAGTAATTAATTCAGGCCTAACCGCGCGCAATCTTTCGCTTATCAAGCCCGTACTTTTCTACTTTCATGATCAGTCCCGCTCGAGAAATGCCTAACTCTTTTGCAAGTTTGGATTTATTCCATCCTGTGCGGCGCAAGCCCTCACGGATCATTTCTCTCTCTAAGTCCTCAAGAGCATCCTTCAGTTTACCTTGGAGGCGTGCTCCTTGGACTTTTGATTTCTCAGCCACATCCAAGATTTTTCCCGAGAGCATTTCTGGCAGAATTTTAGTCTCGTCTCCTGCAAGAACCACCACTCTTTCCATTTCGTTCTGAAGTTCTCGAACGTTACCGGGGAAGGGATAGTCATAAAGCTTCTCAAGAGCTCTCTTTGTCAGGAAGTACTTTTTACCCAAGCCCTGAGATTCAGAAGCTTTCTGTAAAAAGAACTCCGCTAACAGTGGAATGTCTTCTTTGCGCTCGCGAAGGGGGGGAACTCTGATATTGATCACATTGAGTCGGTAGTACAAGTCTTCTCGGAATGTACCTTGCTCAACCATTTCTTTCA
>JBKCXY010000225.1:0-2818 GCA_046315835.1 Pseudobdellovibrionaceae bacterium
ACGGAATCAAAATTGAGGTTGTCAATGCGGATGAAAAAGTTGGCGTAGGCACTTATGGTTTGGCGGTCGACTGGCATGTCGAAAATTTCGATGAAGCTTTCAAACACCTGACTGAGCTTGGTGCAATATTGTACAGAGGACCAATGAACATTGAAAATGGCTGGCGTATGTGTAAACTCAAGGACCCTTTCGGGAATTTACTGGGCCTGCGGGGCCCCTAGGAAACTCAATGCCTCAGTTCAAATTCGACGACCAAAAAATTCATTATGAAGTCACGGGCCAAGGCCCTCCCCTGATCCTGTTGCACAATGGAGGCGGAGACCTGACAATTTGGCGCCAGCAGATTCCGGTTTTTTCTCAGCACTTTACCGTTTATGCCATGGACTTTTTAGGTTGCGGTAGGTCCGACCGACCAGATCGACTGCTGACCCTTGGTGACACTTTGAAGCAGCTTGAATTATTGATTCAAGAAAATGACCTGAAGGAACCTGTCATCGTCGGGAACTGTGTTGGTGCTTCGACAGCACTGGAATACTCAAGACTAAACCCTCAAAATATTCGCTCATTGATTCTTGTGAATCTCTGTGGCGGTTCGAGCTTTGCTCCCGCAATTAAAATTTTTAAAATTTTTCCTTTTCTTCTCAAACCCATTCTTCGAGCTCTCTTAAAATTTGGAATTTTGAATCCGCGGATCTTGTGGGGCAAGGCGCCCGCCGAGGATGATCCCCTTTACCAACACTATCTCCATCAAATCTATTCACACCCTGGGTTTCTTCTCCAAAGATTCAACATGGTGATGGGGTCATTCACTTTTGATCAGTTCGGAAAGCCGATGGATTTGCCTTCAAAGATGCCACCGACCATGCTCGTCTGGGGTGAGCAGAATCGTATTATGCCTTTTCGTTTTGCGAGCTCTGCTTCAAAGACTTTGCTCCCGAAAATTTTCCTCCCCCTGCGAGGGGCTGGTCATATGTGTTTTTATGAGCAGGCAGAAAGCTTTAATCAACAAGTTCTCAGCTTCTTAGGAAAACACCCATGATCACTTTCGCCCTCAAAGCCTCTCATCGCCGGCCGCCACAGGACACTGTCTCAATTTAAGACAGTCCAGTAGATTTTTTCAGTGGCTGAATTCTAAGCTCTGCGAGAACGACTCCAGAGCCTTCTGTGGGTCACAAAAGAGGCATTTCTCTTGCTCTGGGAGTGGCCATGGACAGACTCCTGTTAAAGCCAATTCTAGTTCTAATGACGGCGTGGCTCCTGCTACTCTCGGCCTGCCAATCCCCAAAGGACAACCCAGCAGGCGCACCACCAGCCCCAACCACAACGGCGCCTCAGGCTATCTCTAGCAACATTTGCAGTTTCAACATTCAATTTTTGGGACTCTCTAAAATTCGAAGAAATCAAGATCTCGCCAAGCTTCTTCACGATCAAAACTGCTCCATGGTCTTTATCCAAGAGATCGTCGCTCCGCCAGATTTGCGTGAGCTTCCAGGGAACTCATTATTTCAATCTCCCGAGCTCCCCCGATTTCCCCAAACGCAGAACCCTTGGAAACCTTCGCCCGATGTCACGGCCTTTTTTAGAGAGATGATTCAGGTTGGCTTCGATGGATACTGGATCTCTGAACAAGACACCGGTCTCAGCGAGAAGAATGAGAACAATGGCTCTGCCACAGAGTGGTGGGTTGTATTTTACCGAACTTCCGAGTGGAGCAAGGCCAAAGATCTCCCGTGGGGGTTTCTCGAGACTGATGTCACAGCGAATCCCAACTACGACCGGGTCCCCTTTGCCTTTGGTTTTCGCCACGTCTCAAACAATTTTGATTTTGTCGGCATCAATGTCCACTTGCGCCCTGGTGACTCAAAGGACGCCAAAGCAAGACGACATCATGAAATTTCTAATATCTATCAGTGGATTGAAATTCAGAAAGAAAAGATCTCAGAAAGAGATTACCTCGTTCTCGGGGACTTCAATATCGAAGACAATGAAGAGCTGCAAGTTCACTTGAACATCAGCCCCCAAGGGCAAGCCTGGAAGAGCCTCAACACAGAGGCGAAATTTATGACGAACACCAACGTTAGAAGCCCCAAGCCCTATGATCATGTCTTTTTATTTTCCGATCCAACTCAAGAAGTTGCAGTGCTTGAGAACTTTCAGGTCATCTCTTTGATTGAACAAACAAAAAGTCTCTGGACTCTGAGCTCGGTATTCCCCGGCGATCCTTATGACCACACTCAATTTCGCATGAGCTACTCGGATCACCATCCCGTGCTTTTTAAAGCGAACTTTGAAAGAGATGATGATTAATCTTTCTCATTGATGAACTCGCCGACAGCTGGGAGCTTGAATTTTTCGCACTGTTTTCTGAAGAGCTTGAGAAATCCCGCGCGCAAAACTTTGTGATTCCCCTTTTGAATTTGAAAGAGTGATTTCCGGATGAAACTGCAAAAGGACTCCCCGCCCATTTTTAAACTCGAGGGCTTCGACCACTCCGTCTTCACCCGTGGCTGCTATTTCAAGGGGGCCGCCCGTGCGATAAATGATGGATTGATGATGGAGAGAGTTCACTTTCGTCCATGACGTGCCCGCGGCGTCCCGCAAAAGGTTATGCCGAGTCGAGTGCAATCTCATTTGGTGAACTGAATCCCGATGGACTTCCCCGCTCTCAAGAAGGGAAGAAAGATCCTGATTCAGTTTATATCCCAAGGCCACTGCTGCGCTTTGAGCGCCCCGACCGATTCCCAAGAGACAACCTCGGCCTTCAGCCGTGTATCGTTGGATCACTTGAATTTCTGTTTTATCTCTTTGAGATTTCACG